>JAUSGV010000020.1 GCA_030648675.1 Dehalococcoidales bacterium | reverse complement strand
TATAGCATTTTGCGGCTCCACCGCTGGTGCACCTATAATATCTGACAAGGATACAAACGCATCTCATTGACCGGTCTCCGGTAATCCGGGCTCAGCTTTAACGGGTCGCGGGTCGCACGATAAAATTACTTTCTATATTTTCCTTCATGTCATAAAAACACCCATTTTGAGTCTGCGAAAATGCATTATGTTATTTTGGGGCAAAACCGTTGACATACCCTACTGCTTGTGGTAGATTAATTCCTACATCCTATATATAGTGTTGTTATGTCAATGAATTGTCCTTTTTGCGGCTACGTGGATTCGAAGGTTATTGATTCCCGCGACGTTAATGACGGTATCCGCCGCCGTCGCGAGTGTCTGAAGTGTGAGGAACGCTTCACTACCTACGAACGCCTCCAGCCTGCCTCCTTGTTCGTCATTAAAAAAGACGAGCGCCGCGAAGAATTTAACAAGGAGAAACTGTTGTCCGGTTTGCATAAAGCCTGTGAAAAGCGGCCTTTGCCCACCGGTACTATCGACAAAATAGCCGATGACATCGAGAGCGAACTTTACGGCCTGGGGAAGGCGGAAATCCCGAGCACCGTAATCGGCGACATGGTAATGCAAAGACTGAAGAAGCTGGACTATATCGCCTATATCCGCTTTGCCAGCGTCTACCGCCAGTTTGCCGATATCACCGTCCTCAAGAAAGAGATCGACAGCCTGGTAAGTCCCGAAGTCGAACCGGTTTCAACCAGCCAGTTGCCGCTGCTTCCGGTTGAAGAACTAGTCGTAGCCGGCAAGCGGCAAAGGGTCCGTAAATAATTAATGGGTAATTCAACGGACAATAAAATGAATCGCACCGAAATTCTGCGGCTGGTAGTCGCCCATGCCGAGTCTATGGGCATGCGCGACAAGAAACATATCGAGGAACTCACCAGCCGTGTGATCGAGCGCATGGAGCAGCGCCAGACACTGCCCGGCATGGAAGACCTGGTACCTAAATCCAGCCGTCAGCGCAAGAACCTGCCCAGCAAAGCAGAGATTCAAGCCATTGTAAAAGACATCCTGGCGAACGAGCCGCCCGCAAACCATGAAGAAATTAAAGAAATAAAACCTGTGGAGGATAAACCTATGGTCGACCGAGTGCAGTCCAATATCCAGAATGATAAAACCGTCCTTGCTCTTACCGATAACGCCCGCCAGGTGCTGGAAAAGAGGTATTTGAAGAAGGACAAGCAGGGAAAGGTGATCGAGACCGCGGAAGAGCTTTTCCGCCGCGTCGCGAACGCCATTGCCTCGGCCGAAACGATTTACGATCCGAAGGCTAATCCAGCGCGGTGGTCGGAGGAATTCTACCAGGCGATGATCAACCTGGAATTCCTGCCCAATTCCCCCACGCTGATGAATGCCGGGCGCGAACTGGGTCAGCTTTCGGCATGTTTCGTTTTGCCTATCGAAGACTCGATGGAGTCTATATTCGATGCCGTGAAATATACCGCTCTTATCCACAAAAGCGGCGGCGGCACCGGTTTTTCTTTTTCTCGCCTTCGCCCGGAAAAAGACCGGGTGGGTTCGACAGGCGGCGTCGCGAGCGGGCCGGTTTCCTTCATGCGCGCCTTCGATACGGCTACGGATGTTATCAAACAGGGCGGGATGCGGCGAGGGGCAAACATGGCCATTCTCAGCGTCGACCATCCTGACGTCATGAGATTCATCACCGCGAAGACCGAGTCTACCGCTTTGAATAATTTCAACCTTTCGGTCGCTATTACCGCGGAATTCATGGAAGCAGTGAAGGCAAGCACGGATTACAACCTGATAAACCCACACAATAAAGAGGTACACTCCAGCGTTTCCGCCCGCGAGGTGTTCGACAAGATCGTCGACATGGCGTGGCGGACTGGAGATCCCGGAGTCATCTTTATCGACCGCATCAACAAGGACAACCCGACGCCTCAGTTAGGCAGGATAGAGAGCACCAATCCGTGCGGAGAGCAGCCTCTGCTCCCCTACGAGTCCTGTAACCTCGGTTCGATCAACCTCAGCCGGATGCTGCGGCGGGTTGACGGTAAAGTCGAAGTCGACTTCGAGAAACTCGCCCGAACGACGAAACTGGCAACCCGGTTCCTGGACAACGTTATCGACGTCAACAAGTTCCCGCTGCCCCAGATAGAGAAAATGACAAAAACGACGAGGAAGATCGGCCTGGGCGTGATGGGTTTCGCCGACATGCTTATCGAACTCGGCATCCCCTACGACTCCGAGGAGGCATTGAAGTTGGCCCACCGCATTATGGCGGATATATCGCTTCATGCCACCGAAGCTTCCCGCGAGTTAGCCGGAGAACGCGGCGTATTCCCGGCGTTCGAGGGCAGCATTTACGGCGGACCTGACGGCGACAGGCTGCGTAACGCCACCCGCACCACCATCGCCCCTACCGGCACTTTGAGTATTATTGCCGGCTGCTCCAGCGGCATCGAACCGCTGTTTGCCTTGAGCTACGTACGCAACATTCTCGACGGTGCCCGTCTCGTCGAGGTCCATCCGTATTTCGAAGCCGTGGCCAAAAGCCAGGGCTTTTATTCCGACGACCTGATGAGGCAGTTGGCTTCAGGCACCAACTTGCATGATATTGAAGGCATTCCCAAGCATGTGAAACACGTCTTCGTTACCGCTCACGACATCAGCCCGGAATGGCACGTCCGCATGCAGGCCGCTTTCCAGCAATCGACGAACAACGCCGTCTCCAAGACGGTAAACTTCCCCCACGAGGCCACCCGCGATGACGTCAAAAAGGTATACAACATGGCCTTCGAATTGGGATTGAAAGGAATCACGATTTACCGCGACCGCAGCCGCGATACCCAGGTTTTGATGACCGGTTCGACAGACTCACGGCAGGCGGGAAAATCCGGGACACCCGATAAAGTGGAAAAAGCCGAACCGGTCCAGCCGGCAAAATTGACGCCGCGAGATAGGCCCAAGAAGACTTCGGGCGTTACCGAAAAAGTAACGACCGGTTGCGGTTCGATGTATATCACCGTGAACCTGGATGAACACGGTATCTGCGAAGTCTTCTCCACGCTGGGGAAAGCCGGGGGTTGTGCTTCCGCTCAGCTCGAAGCAATCAGCCGGCTGGTTTCCCTCGCCCTTCGCTCCGGCGTTGAAATCAGCGCAATCGTGAAACAGCTTAAGGGCATTCGTTGCCCTTCAATAGCGTGGGAAGAAGGCAAGGCGGTATTATCCTGCGGCGACGCGATTGCCTCTGTTCTCGAAAAGCAAATCACCGGCGAAGACCATGCCCCGGCCACCGATGCACCGGCCAAACCCGTCAGCAGCGGACCGGTGAAAAATATCGCCGGGCAGTGTCCGGATTGCGGCAGTCTCCTCGCCTATGAAGAAGGCTGTTTCAAGTGCCGGGCATGCGGATTTACCAGATGTTAAAAATACCTATTGACATTTTACACGGTTACGTGTAGCATTAGAACAAATGGTCTAAATACCGCCTCGATTTTACTAAAAGGAAAATATTAAATTGC
>JAUSGV010000015.1 GCA_030648675.1 Dehalococcoidales bacterium | reverse complement strand
CTCAGGCCGTCCGCTTCGAACTTGCGGTTGGATGCCGCGGCGGCCAGAAGACCGGCTCTCAATGTGGGACGCAGGTATTCCTGCTCGGCCGTCATCGGATTGAATAGCTTCATCAATCCCGGTGTTGCGGAGGCGTCCTCCGACAGCTTTTTGAGCATGTGCATGCTGGTAAGGGAATAGGTCAGAATTTCCTGAAATCCGTTACCGGCCAGGCGGTTCCTGATCTTGCGTTTCAAATAGAACATCTCGTCGGGATTGTGGGGCGGTATCGGCCGGCTGAGCATAGTCATGGGTACAGTATCGTATCCGGCAATCCGTACCACTTCTTCGACAAGGTCGACCGGATAACGGATGTCGCCCCGCCACCAGGGCGGTAAAGCCTCGATCTCACCGCTTCCATTCCCCGGTTTACATTCGAAACCGAGTGCGGTCAAATTTTTGTTTATCTGGTCGAGGCTGAATTCAACACCCAGTATGCGTTTAACTTCCGCCGTCGAAATCGGGAGCGGTTTTGCTTCCTTCTTGCCGGGATAGATGTCTACCCAGCCTTTGGCCGCTTTGCCTCCCGCCAGTTCGGTCATCAATTGCATGGCGCGACGCAGGGCAGGTAAAGCGGTCTCTGCGGTGATGCCGCGTTCGAATCGCGTACAAGCTTCGCTTTGGGCGCACAGCGTACGTCCGGTGTAATGTATGCTGGCCGGATTGAAACTGGCCGCTTCCAGTAATACCGAAGTGGTTCCTTCCATCACTTCGCTGTTGGCTCCGCCCATCACCCCCGCCACCGCCACCGCCTTTTCCGTGTCGGCGATCACCAGCGTTTCCGCGGCAAGCTGCCTTTCTACGCCGTCCAGCGTGGTTATTTTCTCGCCTTTTTCTGCTCGCCGCACAATAATCTTTTTCCCCCGGAGCAGGCTGTAATCGAAGGCATGCAGCGGCTGGCCGTATTCGAGCATGACATAGTTTGTGATATCGACGACGTTATTGATAGGACGCATCCCGCAGGCAATGAGGCGGCTTTGCATCCACGTCGGCGAATCCGCAATCGTAACGTTGGTAACCAGCCCGGCGCAATATCTAGGACAGAGTTCAGGAGTCCGGATCTCTACCACCAAGGCTTTTTCTGCCGGCTGCTGGGTTTCTTCATAATGGATTTCCGGAAGGCGAAGTTTCTGCCCCGTAAAAGCCGCGATTTCACGGGCGATGCCGATCACCGACAAACAATCAGCCCGGTTAGGCGTCACCTCAAGATTGAAAATAGTATCGCCGAGATAATCCGCCATCGGCTTCCCCACAGGGGCATCGGCAGGGAGTACCAGAATGCCGGCGTGATTTTCGGAAATGCCCAATTCCCTCTCCGAACAAATCATGCCGCTGGATTCCGTACCGCGGATCTTGACCGTTCTCAAACGGGCCATTTGGCCGGTTTCGGAGATGACCTCCGCCCCGGCACGGGCGAAAGCGATTTTGTCGTTAACCCGGCAATTCGGTGCCCCGCAGACCACGGTTACCTGCTCTGTGGCGAGGTCGACGGTTACGAGGCGGAGGCGGTCGGCATTGGGGTGGGGATTGACAGCGATGATCTGCCCGACAAAAATGTTAGCCCAGTGTTCGCCGATGACCTGCATTTCCTTGACCTCGAGCCCGGCTATGGTCAACTTTTGCGCCAGCTCGGCGTCGGAAAGTGTTGTATCGACGTAATCTTTAAGCCAGTTTACTGAAACCTTCATCTTTCTAAATTTCCTTGACTAATCTGCTGTATCGGGTGCTTGATATAAACCCATATTTTTGAGATACCTTTGATTTTACCCATTGATAATTAAGAACTTCAGGATCAGATGTGTAAAACATACTTGACGCTTACTTGCGATCCTCCACTATTAATAGGTCAGACAAATTACCAACCGTTATTGCATAGGTGTCCTCTTGGGAAAAGAGCAGGACGAAACTTACGTTCTGGCTCGTACCGGCGGCCAGAGTGACATCTTGAGTCCTGGTATCCTGAGTCTTGGTGATTTGTCCATCAATCGTTAGAACTACCTTATAAATCCCTGCCTGTCCGCCGGTGTTGGTAACGGTGACAACGATTGAAGCCTTGTTGCCGGGTTCTATCCTACCCGGTGTTATTTCTAGATTACTGGTAGTAAAAAACGCTGGTTCATTCCCTTCCATTGGAGCAGGAATTATCGGTGTTTGCACTGGTGCTTGCTGTTGGATAAGTTTCGCTTTCGACTCCCCCATTTTTGTTTGTAAGGCTGTGGCGTTTGCTTCTGCTGCCGTTAGTTTGGCCTGAAGATTCGAGGATTTCGACTCGGAATCTGCCAGCCGCGACTGTAAAACGGCAACGCTGCCGCGCAGAGTCACTAACTCGCCGTTAAGAGCCGTGACTTGCGACTCCAGGACGGACACGTTGGCGCCTGCTTCGGTCAATTTACCGCTTTGCTGCATAAACGAACCCGTAATTACTACCACGTCGACGATAAGGATTCCAATCACCAGCAGACTGATCGACTTCATCATACCTTTGTCCTCCCTCGCTAGCCGGATGGCGCCTCCCGCTCATCATTTCACCGTGCTCTGGATCAAAGCTTTGCACTCGTCGATAGGAACAGCCAGTCCGATTGCCTCGACGTTCGTGCCGACCAGTTTTCCGACGTTAACGCCGATGACCTGGCCTTTCATATTGAACAAAGGCCCTCCGCTGTTTCCCGGATTGATCGGGGCATCGGTTTGAATATAGTTCCAGCCGTCATAGACTCGGAACGCCGAAAAAATACCCATGGTATAGGTAGTTGTCCCCTCCAATCCGAGTGCGAATCCCGAGGCCATTACGCTTTCGCCTACCGACGCGTTACCGGATGAACCAATGGCAGCGGCAGTGAAATTGGTCCGGTTGGTGGTCATCTTTACGATAGCGATATCCCTGTTGGTATCCCTGGCGGCAACGGTCGCGGCGATTCGGTCTCCATTCGATAACGTTATGGTGGCTGCCGTAACGTTATCCACCACGTGATTTGCCGTCAGTATGTAACCATTATTGGAAAGCATTATGCCGGTTCCGGAACCGAAGGAAGTCTCGATATACACTACCACCGGTTCGACCAGCTTTACCAGGTCGGATTGTGAAAGGGTCTGTTTTGTCGCCGCCTGGATCGTTGCCAGGTCGGTGTTAGCCTTGGTAAGTCCGGTCTGGACCGTTGATATCTGCCCTTGCAGGTCGGTAAGCCTTCCTTGCAGTCCGGATACATTTCCCTGGAAAGTGGAAAGACTAGCCTGCAAACCGGTATATGAATTTTGCAGATTGGCTACATTGCCCTGCAGGTTGGTGTAGGTGCCTTGCAGTGTGGTCAGATTGCCCTGCAGCGTCGTGAAGCTGCCGAGGAGAGCGGCGTAGTTGTTCTGAAGAGTAGCGTAATTGCCCTGCAGGCTGGTAT
>JAUSGV010000120.1 GCA_030648675.1 Dehalococcoidales bacterium | reverse complement strand
AGAAACCAGACGGTCCTGAGCGATTAGTTGTTCCTGCAAATGCTTGCGTTCCATTATGTCCTGGACTGTTCCGTGTAAACCGGTTATCTTGCCGTCAGGGCCGTAGTCAACTTCGCCGCGGGTATTAGTTATTATTACGGTTCCGTCGGTCTTTATCTCGGTCGTTTCGAGGTCGTATGGTTGTCCGTTGCTCAGAGCTTTCGCTACTACCTCATTCAACTTTTTCCAACTATCCGGAGAATAAAAAGAAGACATTTCTTCGTTAAACGGCGGTGGAGGTTTTTGAGGGTCCCAGCCGAGAATATGGCAAAGTTCTTTTGACCACGTGACTTTGTTCGTCGCTATTGTCCACTTCCAACTCCCGATCTTGGTGAGACGTTGGGCGACCTCGAGGTCTTCATGAGCTTGCTGCAGTTCAACTTCAGCCTTCTTTTGCTCGGTAACGTCCTGGAAGACGACAGCGAACTTGCCTTTCTCAGGAGAATAGGTGATTCCTTCGAAATACCTGTTATTGGATGGGGAATACATTTCATACGAGGCAGATTTACCGGTCAATGCGACCGGGCCAAAAATGCCAAGCCAATGGTCAAGTTCAGATTTAGACAGGAAATTACTCACCTTCTTATTCAGAACCGATTCGGGAGTTTGCCCGAGTAACGACTCAAATGCTTGATTCACTTCAAGGGTCACATAGTCGACCGGGTTACCTTTTTCATCGCAAATTATTTCGTTGAGGGAAAACCCATTTTGCATCTCGGAAAAAAGGGAACGATACTTGCTCTCACTCTTCTTCCAGGCCGCTTCGATTTGTTTACGCTCGGTGATGTCCCTGACGGCGCACAAAAGAACCCTGCGCCCGTCATAAACGATGTGATTTGTGGTGATCTCCACAGGGAAAACGGTGCCGTCTTTTTTGCGATGGTAACGAACCGGAATAGTCTTGGGTGTATTTGTCATCGCGCGAAGAGTTTCTTCCGGTTCAGCGGATAAATCAATGTGGCGTTTTGTCATTAATTCATCGTGAGTGTAACCATATATGTCCGAGGCGGCCTGGTTGGTTTCGAGAAAACGGCCGGTTTCCAGGTCTATCAGAAATATTGCGTCAGACTCCGTTTCAAAGAGTTGCTGATATCGCTTTTCACTGTCTTTGATCTTTTGTTCGGCCGTTTTTCGCTCGGTAACATCTCTCGCGATAGCGTAGACTATTCTTTCTTCAACGACCGGGTTCGACGTCCACGACAGCCATTTGTATGTTCCGTCTTTGCAGCGGTAGCGATTTTCAAAGTTAAATACCGGAATGCCGTGCTCCAATTTGTTTCTTATAACAGCTTTGGTACGCTGAATATCGTCGGGGTGGACAAAATCAAAAAAAGATTTGTTTAGCATTTCGTCAGGGGAATAACCAAGGCATTTCTCAAATGCCGGATTAATCTTTTTTAAGTAGCCGTCGATGTCGGCGATGCATATCAGATCATCCGAAAGGTTGTAGATCTTTGTGGGAAAATTGTCCGTTTCCCTGCGAGAGGGGTTCCTGGAAGACTTGTCACGCGATACCGCCATTGTTAGCTCTCTTCCTCATTCATTCCCGGCACGAATGCCGGGGAAATGTCGTTGTATGATTTGCTAGGGATGGCTCGACGCGTTTATTTCGAAATTTCTCATGAAGTATCCAATTAAAGGGGCGTTGTGTCAAGTGGGTGGACCCACGGCGATACGAGTAAATGCGTTTTTGACAAAGCAAATAAAACCGATAAATCTATATGCCTTCAGAAATAAAATCGGAAAACAGCCGCAGCACGCGATACTACCGGCAGGGAGACTAGCCGGTTTTATACTACGCCGTCGAACAAGTCTCCTTCTTTTTTCCGGCCGGATACCGGCGGGTATGCGCGCATAAACAGATCGTTGCGACGGGAAATCTTTTCGGCCAGGCGGAATAGGAAAGAGCGCCGTGGAGTCCCGCCGAGCTGGCTTGCGTAACAGGCGGATGCTTTCGCTCCGATTTCCTTCGCCTGCCGCGTGAGATGGATTACGGCGTTTATGGGGAAATCTTCTTCGACAAGGCCGGCCAGATCGATGTCTTTGTTGACGCCCAAATGCCGGGGGTCCTGGCCGAAAAGCGGCATCAGCTTTACGGCGATCTTTAGAAATCGGCGGGAAAAGATAGAAAAATAGAGCTTTTGCGGTTGGAAAGGGATTCCGGCGTCCGGATATTGCGTCGGATCGCCGGCAGCGTGGAATGCTTTGACGGCAGCGTTGTGGACAGCGATGTGGTCGGGATGGCGGTAACCGCCGATGGGGTCGAAGGTAACGACTACCTCAGGTCTGAGATTGCGGATAATTTTTACCATGCGTCCGGCGACGTCATCGACCAGACCGGTGATAAGGGCTTCGGGGTGCGTATTGTCTTTTGAACACGGCATCCCTGAATCGCGGTAACCGAGATGAATGACACCGGCCAACCCGAGGGTGTGTGCCGAACATTCAAGCTCAGCCCAGCGCATGTCGCCCATAGATGCGTATCCTTTGAGGTATTCCGGGGCGGCTTCTCCGGCTTCGCCGCGAGTGGCACAAGCGTAATAGACCTTTACTCCGGCGGCGGCGTATTGGGCCAGCGTGCCGCCGGCGCCAAACGCTTCATCATCGGGATGAGCTCCGAAGAAAACCAGCGTTTTTTGTTTGTTCATAAAGGTTATAATAAATCGGGATGAGGCGAAAAAGCAAAGAGCAACAAGCAAAAATCAAAAATAAAAAAGTACGATGACTGTAAATTAACAACTAAAAGCTAAAAAGTAAAAGGTTAAAACTGAAGACGGCTGGATTCCGGATCAAGTACGGAATGGTTGGGAGATGGATTCTCCGCCTACGCGGGGAATGACAAGTGGAAAGGATACGAAATATGAAAACGGAAATGACACATTGGGAACGTATCAGGGCGGCTATCGAGAGTAAGGAGGTCGACCGCTTGCCGGTAAGTATGTGGCGGCATTTCTTTGATAAAGAGTGGTCCGCGGAATCGCTGGCGGAAGCGATGCTTGCGTTTCAGAAGCGTTTTGATTGGGATTTTATGAAGGTCAACCCGAGGGCTTCCTACCATGTCGAGGATTGGGGAGTTAAAATGCGCCATACGGGCGATGCCGAACCTGAATTGATACAGGCTCCCGTCAAAGCACCGGAAGACTGGTCGAGATTTAAAAAACTGGACATTAACCGTGGGGTTCTCAAAGAACAACTTTCCGCACTGGAAATTATCAGACGCGACTTGAAAGGGGACGTGCCCTTTATAATGACGGTATTCACTCCCCTGTCCATTGCCGCACGTCTGGCCGGTTCCGAGCAGACGTTTTTGCATGACCTTCGCGTGCACACGCATAAAGTGAAGCAGGCTCTCGATGTAATTACCGAAACATTTATCGATTTTTCCTACGCGTGTTTTGAGCGCGGTGCGAGCGGATTGTTTTTAGCGACAACTGCCTGGGCAACTACGGAACGTCTGTCCGAAAAAGAATACGCGGCTTTTGCCCGGCCGTACGACTTGCGTCTGCTTAATGCGTTGCCGAAAGCCGAATTCAATGTATTGCATGTTTGCCGCGAACATAACCTATTGCGGGCCGTCAGCGATTACCCGGTACATGCGTTCAGTTGGGATGCTCGGGGGAAAGGAAATCCCGGTTTAGCCGAAGGCAAAGCGATGGTCGGCGGCCGGACCGTGATCGGCGGCATCGCTCATGATGAAGGACTGACCGTGGCGTCAGCGGCTCAATTGAAAGCAGAAGTAAAAGGAATGAGAATCGCTATGGGCGATAAGGGTTGGATACTGGGGCCGGGGTGTACCTTCCCGCCAAAAACACCCGAAGCCAATTTGCGGGCGATTCGAGAGGCGGTTGAAGCCGACGCTCGTTAAATGCAAAAACAACACAAATTCTTCACATTTAGTTAGTATCATTTTCACAAATGCCTGTTAATCTTAAACATGAGAGCGGAAATGCTCCCGGAAGAAAAGGAGAACTAAAAATGAAGAAATGGATTTGGATCACCGCACCGGCACTGGCCGTAGGTTTAGGCCTCGTCTTTTTGGGCGGGTCGGTTTTTGCCCAGAATACGGGCAATAATACGGCTCCTACAGTGAATTGGACGGCCATGGCGGATTACTGCCGGAACATATTCACCGGAAATACGACTGTAGCCGAAAACGACTTTTCCGAAATGCGCAGCTTCTGTCAGAATGCCAGCGCTACCGGTAATGTTGGACCTGGAGGCATGATGGGCAGTGGAGGCATGATGGGTGGATATACGGCCAATGGAACGTACGGTACTGGCGGGATGATGGGCAATCGTTCCACCGGCCGCGGTATGATGAGCTGGTAACACTTCTTTAATCAAACCCGGCGTAACGGGGTGGACGAGCATCGTACTCGTCCACCCCGTTTTACTTCTGTGTTCGTGTATTGTATCCTTCTATGCAGAGAGTAACATCAGATGCCATTTTGACGAGTGAAATGACGATGAATCTGGTGTAAAAGCTTCAATTTATGTTCATTCCGCCACCCCCAGACCCTTCGCGGAGTTTACACTGAACGTAGTGAACGTGCTCAGGGTGACAAAAAAGGGGCACTAAAAAAAGACTAAAAAGGGCGAGGGAGTTCAAATGGCTCAAGGAAAAATCCTGGTCGTAGACGACGAAAAGAAAATTGTCGACCTTGTGCGAACCTACCTGGAGCGCGACGGTTACCAGGTTTTTGAAGCACATGACGGTTCGTCGGCACTGGATGCTTTCCGGCGGCAATCGCCCGACCTCGTTATCCTCGATGTCATGCTTCCGGGTATGGATGGACTCGACGTTTGCCGGGAGATACGGCGTTCATCGTCAGTACCGGTAATAATGCTCACAGCGCGCAGTGAAGATGTCGATAAGTTGGTAGGACTGGAACTGGGAGCTGACGACTACATTACCAAACCCTTCAGTCCGAGAGAATTGGTAGCGAGGGTTCGGGCCGTTCTTCGCCGCACACGCGGGTCTCCGGCTTCGGTTCCTTCCAAAACGAGGCTCACGTTAGGCGACCTGATGCTGGACGAAGAGCGCTTTGAAGCCGTATGTCATGAAATGCCGCTGGCATTAACTCCGGCGGAATTTCGTATTCTGGCCGCAATGGCTAAATCCCCCGGGAGGGTTTTCTCCAGGGCGCAACTGTTGGATAATGCTCTCGGCGAATCCTACGAGGGCTACGAACGTACTATCGACGTGCATATCAAAAACCTGCGCCACAAGCTTAAAGCCGCCGGCGGTGAGGGAAAATGCTCGATAGTCACTGTCCACGGCGTCGGTTATAAGATTCAGGAGTCATCTCACTTTAAGGATGCTGCCCCGGATGAGTAGTTCTTTTTTAAACCGGCTGTCAACTAGACTTACCGCGGCTTTTATTTTTTCCGCCGTCCTCGGAGTTGTTCTTGTCGCCATACTGACATACCGCTATACATCGAGTGACTTCAGCACCTTTCTGACCAACATGCAAGGGATGCAGGGGATGATGGGCGGTATGATGGGAGACCAGACCTTTGCGCAGGTAGAACAAGACTTTCTCGGTAGTCTCAGACAAACACTCTGGATCACCGGTATTTCCGGCGTGGTAATTGCGATCGCACTAGGAGCAGTTTTCACCCGGCAGATAGTCGCACCGCTGGGGAAAGTCGCGGCTGCCGCGGGACGCGTAGCAAAAGGCAATTTCAAACAGAAAGTAAATATAGGCGGCGCCGGCGAATTGGACCAGTTAGGGCAAGCATTCAATTCCATGGCGGCTACCCTGGAGCGCGATCAGCAGCTACGGAGAAACATGGTAGCTGATATCGCCCATGAATTAAGAACGCCGCTCACCGTTTTGCAGGGTAATGTGGAGGCGATGCTGGACGGCTTTATTCCGGCGGACAATGCTCATTTGACGTCGCTGCATCAGGAAACCCTGCTTTTGGCGAGATTGGTCGATGATCTGCGCACGCTTTCCCTGGCTGAAGCCGGGCAATTAGAGTTCCGGACAAAGTCCGTCAATTTGAGGGCGTTGTCGATACAGGTCGTCGAGTCGTTCCGTGCGTTATTAAGTGCCAAGCATATCGATGCTAAGGTTGACGGCCTCGACAATTTGCCGGAGGTCGGGGCTGATCCCGAGCGTACGGCACAGGTTCTGCGCAACCTGATTAACAACGCCATACACTATACGCCGGAAGGCGGCAAAATAACGGTACGGGTGACCAGCGACACGGGAGGAGTTACCGTTTCGGTCATCGACGCCGGTATCGGCATTTCTTTGGAGGATCTGCCCCGCGTATTCGACCGATTTTACCGCGTAGACCGCTCGCGCACGCGTAGCAGCGGCGGTTCCGGACTTGGATTAGCCATCGTCAAACAGCTTGTCGAAGCCCAGCAAGGCAGAGTTTGGGCTGAAAGTACCCCCGGTAAAGGCAGCACCTTTTCGTTCTGGCTGCCGCTGGCAAAATAGCCTTGCTCCTGTGCCAAATTTGTAGCGATTTGAGTCGGAGTTTCGCAAGGCCTCGCCTTGCAAGGCGAGGCCTTGTAAGACTAACCGGGGATGATCAGGAAAAACAGCCAGTATACCAGTGCGTTGACTACAGTAAGCGGTACGCCGATCTTTACGAACTCGAAAAAGGTCAGTGTTTCCCCGAATTTCTTCTCCGCGTTCTGAATAATAATCACATTGCTGGCAGCACCTAGAATTGAGAGATTGCCCGCGATCGTGCTGCCGGCGGCGAGCGCCATCAGTCCTGCGGAGGTAACGCCCAGTTTCGCTAATACCGGCAGGTACAGGGCTACCAGGGGCACATTGGAAATAAACTGGCTGAGTAAAATACTGACCCCTAATATTACCGGTGTCGACGTCAGGTCGAGATTGCTGCCGGTGAGAACACCTTGAACGACTCCGGAATCCCACACGCTTTCCATGAGGATGAACATCGCCGCGAAGAATACCAGGGTAAACCAGTCTATTTTCCTGACTATGGTTAGTCTTCTGGGGCTGAAGGCAACGATTGGGAAAGCAGCCGCGAGGGCGATATAGGTCAACCGGAAATCGAGGTTGGTACCGGCGAAAACAAACGCTATCTTCAATAGAATCAGTGCGACGAGCAAGCCAAGTGAAACCTTGCAAAGCCGGGCCAACTTTTCATCTCGTGTCGGTTCTGTTTCATGCACGATCGGCGTGGTATCAAAATGCCGACGATAGAAAAACCGTAAGAATAACCAGGCGATGACCAGGTTTATCACGGTCGGGATAAGCAGGTAGCGGAAGAACGTGAGAAATGGGTTCTCGACCTCCCCGTTGACCGCGATGAGCAGGTTTTGTGGGTTGCCGATGGGACTGGCAACGCTGCCTATGGTTATGGCGAAAGCGAGGGACAGCATCAATATTTTTGGAGTGGTATTTGCTCTTTTTGCCAGCAAGAGGACTACCGGCGTGCCGATAATGGCGAGTGTATCGTTCATCAGGAACGCGGACATCAACCCCATGACGAACAGTATCGCCAGGACGAGTGTGTCCAGCGAACGTGCTTTGCTGAAGACGCGATACGAAAACTGCGAAAGATAGCCGCTTGACTCGAGTGCCTCCCCGACGATGAACATGCCGAAGAGAAAAAACAGGACGTCGAGATTAATGGCTTTTAAGGCATTGAGCGGGCCGATCTGTCCGGTAACCAGGACGGCTGCCGCCCCCAAAGACATTATTTGCCATATCTGGAGCCGAAGGTTTCCGACCTTCCTTACAGCAATAAGAATGAAGACAAACGCTAGAACGATGAGGGAAATCATAGCAGCCTGTACCGCGCGTCGGGCATAGATCTAATCCGCGATAACGACGACGTGTTCCGGGGGTAAGAATAGGTAGTTCATTTCGCCTTCCCGCACTAAAGCAGATTCCGGCTTGGATAAGATTGCCATAATCGAATGCGGAGTTGTTCCAGGCCGGCTTACCTGAAAATAAAAATCGGTAGCCGTCACCCCTTCGACTTTGCGGCCAAGCGTACTTTCGAACGTATTTTCGCCCGGTTGGCTCCGCATTTGAACATATTCAGGCCTGATACCTACCGTTACCCGTTGGTTGACCGCCAGCCCGATATTTCTTGATATCGCCGTCTTCACCGGACCAAGCTCGGGAACTTTTATGACGACGGTCGTTTCGTTAATCTCAGTGACGGTACCCGCCATCAAGTTCTTGAATCCGACCAGTCTGGCGACGGTATTATTGGATGGGTTGAAAATTACTCTCTCTTTGCGGTCATTCTGCACGATGCGTCCCGATTCGAATACCGCGATTCTTGAACTAAGTTTGTAACCTTCCGAGAGGTCATGGGTTACGAACAGCATGTCGCCTTTGAAGAAATGCTGCACAGCCTGGAGAACAAGGTACATGCGTTCCTTAACCATCGTGTCCAAAGCGGAAAAGGGTTCGTCCAGCAGCAGGACGTCGGGTTCGGGGGCCAGAGCCCGCGCGACAGCTACCCTCTGCTGCTGACCGGCAGACAAATGCCTGGGCAATCTGTCTCCGAGTTGCTTGATATGCATTTTGTCCAGCAAGTCGGAGACTTTATCGTTAACCTCGTTCACGGGTAAATGTCTGATGCCGTAAGCGATATTCTGATTTACGGTAAGGTGTGGGAAAAGCGAGTAGTTCTGGAAAACAAAACCGACCTTACGCTGGCGGGCAGGCAAATTGATTCCTTTTGCAGTATCCAACAGTACCTTACCGTTAAGTCTCACAAAGCCCTCGTCGGGGTGTGTTAGACCGGCGATACAGCGCAGCGTCATGGTTTTGCCGGACCCGGAAGGACCAAGGATAGCGAGAATTTCCTGGTTGACGGAAAACGACACGTCCAGGGTGAAGCCCGGTAGTTTGCTTTTTATCTGTATTTCCAGCATTTGAAAAACGCCTACTCAACCTTTTCACGGGTCATCAACGGCATCCTGGCTGAGTAGGCTTTACCTTTCCAGTAAGCTGTAGCTGCCAGAGTGCCGAAGGCAATAACCAGTACTATTCCGACAAAAACAAGCGCTTGATTTAGATCTCCCGCCTGTATCGAAAAATAAATGGCTAGAGGGATGGTGGTGGTTTTTCCGGGAATGTTCCCAGCCAGCATCAGGGTTGCCCCGAACTCGCCCAGGCAGCGCGCCAGCGAGAGCACGGTGGCAGCGGCGACTCCGGACCAGGCCAAAGGCATCGTGACCGACCAGAAGACCCGCCATTCCGAGGCTCCCAATGTTCTGGCGGCGTCTTCGATATGACTGTCTACTTGTTCGAAGGCGCCCAGAGACGTCATGTACATGAGGGGAAAGGACATAACTGTAGCCGAGATTACGGTAGCCGGCCAGGAAAAAACGACGCTGGTATCGAAAAGGGAAAGAAACGCCCCGATAGGACCGTTTTTACCGAACAGCAGCAGGAGCCCGAGTCCGACCACCGTCGGCGGCAGGACCAGTGGCGATATAAACAGCCCGTCGATAAGGTTTTTGAATTTACCGTTGTAGTGTGCCATCCAGCGGGCAGCGGCAATCCCCAGAAAAAAGGTGATTACCGTTGCGACGATTACGGTCCTTAATGAGATCAGTAACGGCGACAGATAACTATCTGCCACGGACTGGCCCTCAGTTATGGCGGCACATTAGCCTATTTGGCAATGACGGTGAATCCATATTTCTCGAATACTATTTTTGCCTGCGGACCGGAGAGAAAATTCAGGTACGCTCGAGCGGCTCCCGGGTTTTTGCCGGTTTTAATTACAGCCGCAGGGTAGACGATTTTAGCATTTATATTCGCCGGTGCGCTAGCCACGATTTTGACTTTAGTCGAGGTTAAAGCGTCGGTCGCATATACTATACCGGCATCGACATTGTTGCTTTCAACGTAGGTCAGGACTTGCCGCACGTCGCCGGCCAGGACTTCTTTCGGCTGTATTTGTGCGGTAATGCCGAGCCGGTCGAAGGCTTCCAGCGCGTAAGTTCCAGCAGGGACTGATTTCGGGTCGCCAACAGCTATCTTTTTCACCTTATCCCATGCAAGGTCGCTGAAGCTAGAAATGCCAAGCGCACTGTCAGCGGAAACGACAACTACCACTTTGTTGCTTAGCAAATTAATACGTGTTTCGTTCAACAGCAAATCTTTCTTTTGTAGATTGTCCATCTGAATAGGAGACGCTGAGATGAATATGTCCACCGGTGCCCCGTTTTCAATTTGTGTCTGCAGGGTGCCGGAAGAGGCGAAGTTCGTCGAAATAGTCACGTTTGTTTCGTTTTGAGTATAGAGTTGGTTAATTTCCTTCAAAACGTCGGTAAGGCTGGCCGCAGCGGAAACGGTGAGGTTTACCTCTTCGGGAGATGCACCCGTTGAATTATCCCGACCGGAACAACCGGAAGGAAGTACAGTAAACACGGCTGCCGCTATTAATAGCAGCGAGGTCAGCCGATAATTTACCTTTGAGGGAATTGTCATCGAAGCTCCTCTTTTTGGTATATCACCGGAGATATATCGAATTCATATCATCCCCGATATTACGATTTTTGTCAAGCTGGCGGATTCTATTAAAAATTCCAACGACCTCGGTGACGTTTTGAATGTGTTAGAATATGCCCGCAAGCTCCCTGACGGATAAACAAATGCTCAACAAACAGGTTTACCTGAAAGAAGTTACCTTATTGTTCCTTTGGATGGGAGCCACAGCATTCGGGGGGCCGGCGGCTTATATCGCCATGATGCAGCGGGAGGCGGTAAGAAATCGCCAGTGGGTAGACGACCAGACCTTTCTCGATATGGTCGGAGCTACCAACCTGATTCCCGGACCGAATGCTACCGAAATGGCTCTTTACCTCGGCCTCGCCCGGGCCGGCTGGCTCGGTTACCTCATCAGCGGCGTGTTGTTTATCTTACCGGGTATGGCGGCTACTCTGGTGTTGGCATGGGTGTATGTAACTTACGGCTCGCTGCCGCAGGTGGGGTGGGTGCTCTACGGCGTGAAACCGGTTGTCATCGCGATAATCGTCCAGGCGTTGTGGGACCTGGGACGTAAAGGTGTCAAGAGTTTGTTGACTGCGGTGACCGGGGCTGCCGTGATCGTCCTCTATTTTTTCGGTATAAACGAGATAGCTCTCCTTTTCGGTGGGGCGGCATTTGTGCTTTTAATCCGCTTTATACCGCGTTTTATAAAACGGGAGACTTCCGCTTTGTCGTTGCTGCCGGTGGCCGGGATACCGTTGCCCGTTTTATCCGCCGGTGCGGTCCCGTTCAGCCAGACGACCCTTTTTCTAACCTTCTTGAAAATTGGGGCTGTCATTTATGGCAGCGGCTATGTGCTATTCGCCTTTTTCAATTCCGAATTCGTCGAGCATTTAGGCTGGCTTACCCGCAATCAGTTGTTGGATGCAATCGCCGTCGGTCAAATTACTCCGGGTCCAATATCTACCAGCGCCACGTTCATCGGTTATCTAATGGGAGGAGTACCTTCAGCTCTTCTCGCCACGCTGGCGTTCTTTCTACCGTCTTTCGTCCTGGTGGCAGTGTTAAGCCGGTTTGTGCCGCTCTTACGCAAACATTGGTGGTCCGGAGCTTTTCTTGACGGCGTGAATGTATCAGCCCTTGGACTTATGGCAGCGGTTACCTGGACTCTCGGACAGACTGCCGTTGTCGATTGGTTCACCATTGCCATTACTGTCGCGGCTGTCGTCCTTGTCTTCCGTTTCAAAGTAAAATCTGTGTGGCTTGTATTAGGTGGGGGGATTATCGGAGTAGCCTATAAGAATTTTCTTGGTTGAATCTAGCTGTATAATTAATCAGGAAATCTTATGACAAAGGCACTGCTTATCTATAATCCGCACGCCGGACAGGTCGTCGTCCGACACGAATTGGAAGCCGTTGTGGCTTTCCTCGAGCATAACGATTGGGTGGTAACTCTTCAGGAAACCACCAAGCCCAAAGAAGCGACCGAATTAACCCAACTTGCCGTAGAAAGAGGTGCCGAGGTCGTGATCGCCGCCGGTGGTGATGGGACCGTCAGCGAGGTGGCCAGCGGTCTTATCGATACTCCGGCGGTTTTAGGAGTGCTACCGCTGGGTACTACCAACTCGTGGGCCATACAAATGGGGATCCCCGCTTTAAACCCGTTGTTACCGAGTACCAATCTTGCGAAATTAGTGGCCGATATCGAAGAACGGACCGAAATCCAGGTACCGGTCAACTATTACAGAAAAGTTTTGCTGGATGCGGCCAAGGTATTGGTCGAAAAGAACATTGTCTCGGTTGATATGGGTGACGTGTCCGGCCGCAAATTCTTGATGTGGGCGGGGATCGGACTCGATGCCGCGATACTGGAGAGTGTGCCTCCTAAAGAAAAGGCCGCACTCGGTTCCTGGGCCTATTGGATAACCGCCCTGGGAGTAATGGGCAAACGCTGCAGCACCGATGTCAGATTCCGCCTGGATGGTGTAACGACCGTGATCAATACCCCCTTAATCGTGGTCAG
>JAUSGV010000186.1 GCA_030648675.1 Dehalococcoidales bacterium | reverse complement strand
CAACAAACAGGTTGATACAATGGCTCGAGAAGTTTCGGCCGATGAGCTCAAGGCTATGTTCTGGGCAGTGTACGTTGACCGAGATGTGCCATGGAAATTACTACCGTCGGGCAGTAACGGTGAATCGGGAGGAACTTTTTCCGCTCGCGTTTCTCGAGGTGGCCAAGAGCTTGATCTGAAGGGCAAAGGGAGTGGTCCGGTTGAAGCCCTTGTAAATGCCTTAGTTGAAAAGGGCGTTCCGAGGTTCGAAGTGGACGACTATCAGGAGAGAGCCCTCGGTTCGGGTTCGGCCGCCCAAGCCATTGCGTATGTTCGCATCAAGGTCGCCGGAGGAGAGATGTTCTGGGGTGCCGGAGTTGATGGCAACATCAAGATAGCGTCAATAAAGGCCGTTTTGAGTGCCTTGAATCGGTCTTCGGTGTCTTAGTAATCTTGTCTGTTACTATGCTCGGCCGTCAGCAATGCTGGCGGTCTTTTTTATATACGCCTTGACTTAAAAAAGGCTTTGGAATAATCTGTAAATATGACTTCAGGCACACGAACTATTGCAATTATTAGCATTATTATTACCAGAGTAACCGGTGGAGATTTTGCTCGTGCGCGCTTCTAACTAGACTTTACAGAGAAACGAACACAAGCCAGCTCTTCACCCTCGAAGACTGGCTTTTTGTTTACCCGTGTGGGATGAAACAAGAAGGACCGTTTGAAAGGGGGATAGGAAGAGACATTTGATCTTTTACATTATGAATATACCTGAGACTGAAATCTATGACACAACGCTTCGCGACGGTTCACAGGGTGAGGGCATAAAATTTTCAGTGGAGGATAAACTTGCGATTGCAAGGAAGTTGGACGATTTCGGAGTCCAATACATTGAAGGCGGATGGCCCGGTTCGAATCCGAGTGACGTGGAATTTTTTACGCGAGCCAGGAAACTGCGATTTAAAAACGCTGCTCTGGCCGCGTTTGGTTCCACGAGAAAAAAAGAGACGAGGGTCGAGGATGACAAACAAGTACAAGCCCTTGTTGATGCGGAAACCCCCGTTGTTACTATTTTCGGAAAGACGTGGCTGTTGCATGTCACCGAAGTTTTAGGGACAACTCCGGAAGAAAATTTGGCAATGATTCGCGATACCGTTCGGTTTCTCAAAGAGCGTGGCAAATTCGTTATTTATGACGCGGAGCACGCTTTTGATGGATATAAAGACGGTGCAGAATATGCGATGCGGACATTCCTAGCGGCGCAGAATGCCGGTGCTGATCTGATAGTTTTGTGCGATACGAACGGTGGCACTATGCCGGACGAAGTTTCGACTATCACTCGTATCGTTTCGGGGTTTTTGAAGGTCAAAGTTGGTATTCATACGCATGATGATATGGGAGTGGCGGTTGGCAATGCTTTGGCCGCTGTCAAATCCGGAGCTATTCATGTGCAAGGTACGGTAAACGGATATGGCGAAAGAACCGGCAACTGTAACCTGATCACGTTGATTCCTTGTCTCCAGATAAAAATGGGGAAGAAGTGCGTGCCACCGGAGTCAATCGTAAGACTGACGGAACTTTCACGGTTTGTCGATAACGTCGCTAATATAAGCCATAACCCTCGTCAGCCGGTGGTGGGTGACGGAGCGTTTGCTCACAAAGGCGGAGTACATCTCGATGCGGTGCGTAAAGTGCCGAAGAGCTATGAACACATCAGTCCGGAAGTTGTCGGCAATTCTCGCAAAGTCCTCATGAGTGACCTTTCGGGCAAGGCGAATGTTTTGCTTAAAGCGGCGGAGCTTGGTGTTGAAATCAAACCGGATGCACCCGAGCTCGGTGAAATCGTTCGTCGGATTAAGGACTTGGAACATGATGGGTATGAGTTCGAAGCGGCTGACGGGTCGCTTCAGCTACTGCTGATGAAAGGTGTTGGGAAATATGCTCAGCCGTTTTGCATCAGTGGGTATCATGTTTCAATTCGTCGGAAGGGCACTAGCTTCGATACTAGCAACAAGGTGTGCGACGCAAGCGTTGAAGTTAGTCACGACCCTCAGTCGTTACATACTGTTGCGAAAGGTGACGGCCCTATAAACGCACTTGATAATGCGTTGCGTAAGGCTCTTGTCGTGCTGTATCCAGGAATTGAGCGAGTGCATCTCGTCGATTACAAGGTGAGAATTCTTAATGGTGGGAGTGGCAGTGCATCTACGACGCGGGTTCTTATTACCTTCATTGATGGAGTAAAACAGTGGACGACGGTAGGCGCCGATGAGAGCATTGTTGAGGCGAGTTTGACGGCTCTACGCGATGGGTATGAGTATTGGCTTCTGTGTGTTTAGGTCCTAGGTTATTCATCAAGCAAAGGGAGGATTTTCCTCCCTTTTTCTATTGGTTGGAAAGTGCTTAATTAAGCCTTTTGTGTAGCCCCGAAACGCCAAGGGCGTTTCGGGGCTACTACTTATTGACAAGCCTTTGGATATGTATATAATACTCCTCACGCTCTGAAAGGCAGGGTGAGCTGTTTGAAAATTGAAATATTGACCCCGTTAGAAGTCCGATGCCTTTGGCATCGGCGGACATTTAAGAATGCCCGACTTCTAACGGGGTGAGAATGTAATCCCAAATTTTCGCATGGAAAATTTGGGATGTGCAAGAAACCAAATTTATTCCAAATTTAATTTCACTTGCTTGATGAATAGCAATGCATCAAGCGAGAACAGGAGCGGGGTCAAACTTTAGGAGCATTTTGAAGAACTGTAGAAATACTATTTTCCATTTTGTTCCGTTCACTTTTATTAAGAGTTTGATCCTAGCTCAGGATGAACGCTGGCGGCGTGGATAAG
>JAUSGV010000182.1 GCA_030648675.1 Dehalococcoidales bacterium | reverse complement strand
CAGGACTATCTGGCTAACCTCGCTGGTCTTACCATTCCAGACCAGTTCCACTTCCCTTTTGTCTCCAAAAAGGAGAAAGCGGTACTTGTCTGGCAGCGGTTTGTCAGCTTCCAGGTAGCGTATGATTTCCTGTTGTTCCTGTTCCGTCAGCCTTGGCATAATTGACCTCTTTTGGTTTTCGGATTGTCTGCTAGATTATGCTTAATCTCCCGAATATTGAGATACGCCCCGGGCGGGTCAGCGTCCGATGCTTTCCTTTTGGATGCAGTAATTTCAACAACCGACCCGTCTTTGCTCGCAACGTCAGCAAAAACAGTCTTATTTAAGGCATCGAAAAGTCGCTTTAGGAGGTTGTCCAAATCGGGGCCGTAAGGACAATCCGTGGGGTATTTATTTGAGGGCAGTATAAATGTGATTTCTACCTTGCACGGTCTTGTAGTTCGTGGGAGGTCTCTTGTAACTTCCAGGATAGCTTGAGACCATATCGGCCCACCTTGCATATTCCCTCTAGTCTTGTTCTGGCAGTAAGGTTCTCCCGGGATGAATACATTGATGTCCATATATTTCTCCATCATGCTGCATTGGGGAATTATTGAGCTTACCGAATAGCATCTTCAGATGGACTTCAGAACGAATCTTTCGAATACGCCGATTATACATCGGTAGTCAAGAAGGGACAAGAAGAGCAGACAAGAGAAAAGACCAAAGATAAAAAATAAAAAATAAACAACAAAAGCGGCTGGGGATTAGGGACTGGGGGCTAGGCCGTTGAGGGGCATGAATACTTCAAACCGTGCCTTTGGTCCGCTTCTTTTTTGGAATTATTGAGGGCTTCTCTTTTGACATTTCTTCATCTGTGTTTTGGCTATCAGTGTTACCATTTAAATCCCAGAACTCACGGAAATAACTGCTGCGTCGGTCAGTGGGCAATTCTTGCCATAAAAGCTCTTTGGAAAATTCGTGTTCTACGCCAGTTTTAGCATCCCCCGTTTTAAGAGGCAAATAGTTTTCCCGTGTCACAACCCGTCTTCCGGTTTTTTCTTCCAGTTCCAATCTGGCCTTTTTAGCAATTCCGCCGCCTTTTTTGCCGGCTGCTTTGTTTTCAGGCATTCCTTTAGCATCCACGCTTTCGGCAATCTGACGGGTGGAAAGCTCCGCCAAGGCGCTAAAGATCAACTCCGCCTCACTCATATGGTCTCGCAGGTTCTGCGTCTTCAAACCTTTTATATTCTTATGTTCTTTTACTGTCACGCCCGCCCACTCCTGATGAATGATGTTGGTGAGTATGGCAAACTCATCACCCTCTTTTATATCGTGTGTTTTCCAATAATCGGTGAGCTTATTTCGGGTCTCCTGTCCCATCATCCGTTGCTGAATCCATTTTTCACTGCGTCCGTGCTTGCGCCACGTTTCTCTAGCCCGCTCCAGCGACCGGGCAGGGTCGGCCATCTCTTGCATACGCTCGTAACCCACTTTAGCTAACCAGAGTTTAATCGGTTCCGCTTTGGGGCTGGGTACTGATTGGATCAGCCGTAAGAGTGTTTCGGCACTGGCAACATCGGTCAGATATTTTTTGCCATCAGAGGCTTCCATTTTCAGTCGGTTACATTTTGTAACCGACTCACTGCCTTCTTTCTTTAGTCTATTTTTTAAGACTTTCCAATAATTTCTTGCGGCTTGATAATCCGGTTGCTGTATCAACACCTGGATAATATCCACCACTGAAAAATACCAGGTCTCTGTGGTTTCATCATAACGACGGCGTATCTGATGGTCTTCAAATATGGCGATATTCCCTGTCATAATAGCCTCCTCATGTTCTGCAAAATAAACTCGCTTTCTTTATCAAAACAGCCTCAAATACTCTTCAAGTTAAAAACGCGATTCTGCTGGTAGCCGGTGGTTTCCGTGATAAAGCTCTGCTAAACAATTTTACTTTGTAACGGTAAAGTAAAATAAGAAGTGGCATATTTTACTTTGGCGCTCATAGGTGCTGTCGAGCCGTTTTTTCTTTCAACCTAGGCATCAAGTTCCCATCCGTGACTCATCGCGATTATACAGCGATAGTAAAGAAGGGACAAGAAGGGAAGACAAAAGCAAAGACCAAAAATAAAAAAGAAAAGATAAGAATGGCAAGCGAGACCAGGGGTTGGGGGCTAGGGGCTGGGGATTGGGGACTCAATAAATCAAATATCAAAAATAAAAGAGCAAAAATAAACGATTGGGGATTGGAGATTAGAGATTGGGACTCAATAAATAAAAAAGTAAAGATAAAAAACCAAAAATAAAAAACTAAAGAGACTGGGGACTAGGGATTAGGGACTAGGGACTGGGGACTGGGGACTAGAGATTGGGGACTGGGGGACCGGTGTAGTGGAACCTACCTATACACGTCTTTCCTATGCCGAATGGAAATAACTGTTAGCAACTTTTCGTTATCGTTAATAGTAAAAACGATGCGGTATGTGCGTACTCGCAAACGATAAGCACTTTCGGCCCCTTAGCTTTTTCGTCTGCGTATTCCTTGGCTCTTCAGCCAAAGCCTTAATTCTTTGCCAGATAATGCTCAGATAGGGCTTTGGAAGGCCGCTAAGCTCTTTCTCAGCGGAACGAGTTAAGACGATTTTATATAAGGCCATTAGCCTTCAGTCGGCGTTCTACTTCCTCAAGGGAACTGGAAGGCTCATCCTTTCTTTCGGCCAAGAGTCTTAAGTCCTCCAGGTCCTCTAGAATTTCCCGATATTGTTTAATGTCCAGAATTACGGCTTTTTTTCTACCTTTAGAGTCGGTGACGAATCTTTCCTTTCTTGCTGTGGTCATAGACCATCCCCTATTATCATCGGCTTTTCGCCGGAAGCTTTTGCCGAATCGTAAGCTCGAATAGATTCGAGTTCTTCTAACTCCGCGAGCATTTTGCGGTAGGACTTCATGTCGACTAGAACGCTAACGGCTTTGCCCTTGTTGTCAATAACGTATTTGCTATTAATTCCTGTAGCCATTACATTCACATTATAGCAGGTCTCCAAGTTAACTTGTAAGTAAAAAGACCAAAAATAAAAAATCAAAGATAAAAGAGCAAAGAAACTAGGGACTGGAGACTAGAGACTGGGGACTCAATAAATAAAAAACCAAAAACCAAAGACAAAAAATAAAAGAGAAAAGATAAGAGAGAATAGAGACTGGGGGCTGGGGACTAGGGAAAGGTATTGGAATTAGGGGCCGTGTACTACATAAAGATTGGCCCGATGAGTTAAGAGTTTGCTGCCTGATAGATCGCAGGCCGATATCGCGGGCGCGGAATTGGTTTCCGACCAAAAAACGTTAATGTGATAATCTCGCATATCAGTCCTCCAGATTCAACTCACGTTCCTTAATCAGTCTTAAGAACTGCGTTCGACACTTGACTTTGGTAATGCTATTTGGTAGTCTGATACTAGAATCACGATGAGAGGCCACTCTATGGGGTTAGTCCCATAGCAATGCCCCTCCTTTCATTTCCGGCTTCTGTACTCAAGCATTCCTTGCATATTGTTCATCGAAACAACGTGCGGCATCATTTTTCTGAACAACGAAGAAAAGGTGTCTTTATTTGGTACCATCAGCTTAAGAAGTTTATCGTTCTTTAGTAGATAATCCACCAGACAAAAAAGTCGCCATCTCCAGTCACAATTAACGCGTTATCGTAGTTTGGATACTCGATCATTGCATGAAGAACCAGCTCAGCGTCGACATTCCCTTTGACTGTTCCGTCAGGTAACTGGAGAGTAGGTTTAAACACGATAATGAATCCGTCCTTACCAGCGAGGGCTACGCCATATGGGTGCCCGGTCTTCCGGGTTGTTGGTCACAAGGTAAAACCGGGGAATAAGCATTGAAAATATCAATGACGCTTTGCAATCATATTTACAGACTGTGGAAGAGTTGAGTTAACAGGAACCAGCCGTTTAACTCCAGTCTCGTCTTTACAATCTCGATTGCTGTCATTTCGTAAACATCCCGCTCCCTCCAACTCCTCAGGGTTCCGCGGAACATTAGGAAAGTACAAGCACCAGCTTTAAGTTCATATCTATCGCCGCCATATCATGTGTCGACATTGCCCCTAGTTTTTTGGCTATCATGTCATGCTTGATGGTTCTAATAATGCTGGTAGCGACCGAAGGAAAAAGAAGTCCTGAGGTTTGCCAGTCATTAATCAGATTGTCGCCTACTAACATACGTTCGGTGTTACTGGATATAGCGGCAATTATGGCTTCATCCCGCCCCTTGTGGTAGGTATCTGAACTTATTATCACCGCCGGTCGGCGTTTTACTCCACTTTCGTCAGTAAAAATGAAACTAACCAGAATGACATCTCCCCGCCTAAATTTGGTCATACGCAGCGTCTCTTTCGTTGTTCCAGGCTTCGGCCAGTACCGGATCGGCACTTGCCAATAATTTCAAAAGAGCCGCTACATTTGCCGTCTCCTCATACATACGTGGCACCTTATCCAGATTTTCTTTTTGAAATCGGCGATGCCGTTCCTTCCCAATGCGAAAAGCCGGTAACCTGCCTTCTTTTGTCAGTTTATAAATAGTCCTCTTTGAAACGCACAGGTACTCCGCCGCTTCTTCTACTGTGAACCATTCCTTTATTATTACCATAGACATGACTCCCATTTAATACTTAACCGTGCTGAATGTCAGTATCATTCTAGCACATACTGGCAAAGAGAAACAACATGCAAAATCCTTCCTCTCCCTTGAAGGGAGATGGATTAAATTGAGGGGATTATAGACATACAATTGGCCGTATCTGTTATCTTTGTCTTCACTTTTGGATTCTTAAGGTACTCATCCGGATATTTCTCATTTTGTTGGCATTCACCGAAATCCGAAACAAATCAAAAAGTAGGAAATTCAAAACCATTCCGTTGCGGCTTGTAACAAAAATGTCTCTTTTTGTCACCCCCGTATCAAGTACGGGGCAAGCTCTGAGTCCTTCCGCCGAAGGACGAAGGGTCTGGGGGTAGCGGAATGAACGTGAATTGGACCCCCTTTAGCCCAGATTCTTCGTCACTTCGCTCCTCAGAATGACTTTTGATACAAAGCTCGTCAAGGGAGAGGAAATTAGCTTCTGGATACCGGATTGCGCCGGTATGGTTTGCAAGGGTAGGTGATTATTTCGGATTTTGCCCCGAGGGCATCCCGTATGTCCCGATTCTTTACCCCTTCGGGATGCCGCATTTCAATCGGCACAAATCGGGACGATATTAGTGCTTCGGATTTGGGGATTGTGTTGGGGATGAGGGGTAACAGTGGGGTGAGTGACGGGATTCGAACCCGCGATCTCCAGGGCCACAACCTGGTGCCTTAAGCCTCTAGGCTACACCCACCATATAAGAGTCAGAGAGAACTCCGAAAGAGAATTATAGCCTAAGAACACGCCCGTTTCAACGTGCCTGCACTTAGACCTGCTCGCCGAACAAGTTCTTCCTGCCCGCCGCACAAGGCTTTGGCAGGCGGGTGGCAGGCGAGAGTGCGTTACGGCACGCAAGCGTGTCAGGGTTGGTCCTTTTCCCCCCGGATTATAAGGTACATCGCCCCGATTCCCAGAAGCGCCCCCGGAATGCCGGCCAGTATCACCCGCAGGATGTCGTTGGAGATACCTCCGAACAGGCCGTAAGCGACCTTGTAGCCGATAAAGGCGGCGACGGCTCCCGCCACGGTACCGAGGACTTCACGTAACGTTTTAGGCATTAATGCAGTCTAACATTGGGGGGAAGGGGAGGTCAATTAAGGGGGACTGGGGACATAAAAAATTAAAAGTAAAAAATCAAATATAAAAAGCCGAATAACCAATAACCAAAGGACTGGGTTTAAGATTTAAGAAATTAGATTTATGATCTGGAGAAAACCTGAAAATTCCTGAATCATAAATCCTGTTCTCGTTTAGTGCTCAGGATGTCGCCACGTGATACAATCCCATTAATATGACTACCGTACTTAACGAAATCGACCTGCACCATCTGACGGCGGAGGAAGCCGCTTACAGGTTGGATAAATACCTGAATGACGCTTTTATCGCCGGAAAAATGCGCGTGAAGATCATTCACGGCAAAGGTACGGGAACTCTGCGTCAGGTGGTCTCGGAAGAACTCGCCGGGCACCCTTTAGTCAGGTCGTACCGGTTGGCCGGGTACGGAGAGGGGGACGACGGCGTGACTATTGCAGAACTGGTGATGAGGTAGGCTACTTGTCCAGGACTCCGGCGTCCTTGATGTAGTCGACCGCATCCTGCACGGTCACTATCTTCTCGGCATCCTCGTCCGGAATATCGATCTTCTTGCTGGTATCGCTGAAGGCTTCTTCCAGAGCCATGATCAACTCGACAAGGTCGAGGGAATCGGCGCCCAAATCGTCGATGAAGTTGGCTTCGGGCGTGACATCAGCTTCCGCGACCCCCAACTGCTCTACGACAATCTTTTTTACCCGTTCGTAAATTGTGGCCACATTTTCCCCCTTGCTGTTTTCTATCTGTTAGTTAAAGCACTAACGGATCCCAGGACACCGTTGATGAATTTTGGCGAGCTTTCGCTGCCGAATGTTTTGGCCAGTTCAATCGCCTCATTGATGGCGACCTTGACCGGTACTTCATTATCAATTAAAACCTCAAATATTGCAAGCCTGAGGATGCTGCGGTCAATAGCGGACATCTGTGGTAAAGGCCACACTTTGGCGAATGTTGTTATCTTCTCGTCGATATCCGCCTTGTGTTCCAGGACTCCGGTGATAAGTTCGCGGGCGAAAGCGGCGTGTTCTTCGTCAAGCACCTTTTCCGAGAGAAGGTGACTGACGACCTCTTCCGTTTTGTGACCGGTGCGATCTATCTCGTAAAGAGCCTGAATGGCAATTTCCCGGGCTTTATGTCTTGAACTGGTCATAAGTGAATTCCCTTTCTAGATTGAGCATTATAGCAAAATATTAAGCAGAGTCAAGTTGACAAAACCTCTTTTTGTCATTTCGAAACAATTTCATCCTGTCATTCCGAACCTGAGCGGAGCGAAGGTGTGGGAATCTATATGGAATTTCTTTCTGTTGAGATCGCCACGTCTCGATTTCATCGCGACTCGCGATGACAGTTGGTGCCTGCCAAATGATTTTATGATTTATGATTAACGATTTAAGAATGATTAACTTCATAAATCTTATGTCTTTAATCTTAAATCAGTCCCCCATCCACACTCAATACCTGCCCGGTGATATACCGTGCCTCGTCGGAAGCCAGGAAGGCCGCCGCCTCGGCGACGTCGCGCGGCGTGCCGAAGCAGCCCAGCGGGATCCGTGCCGCCAGTTCCTGCCGCTGCTTCTCCGGTATATGCTTTGTCATGTCCGTGTCGATAAAACCGGGGGCGATGGCGTTGACCGTGATGCCGCGGGAGCCGACCTCTTTGGCGATGCTTTTGGTGAAGCCGATAATGCCTGCTTTGGCCGCTACGTAGTTGGCCTGTCCGGCGTTACCGATGATACCGACGATGCTGGTGATATTAATGATCCTTCCGGAACGCTGCTTGAGCATCGGACGCATTACCGCCCGCGTGCATAAAAAGACGCTCTTCAGATTGATATTCAAAACGGAATCCCAATCTTCGTCGGTCATTCTCATCAGAAGATTGTCTCGCGTGATACCGGCGTTGTTCACCAGGATATCTACCTTACCGTAAGCTGCGATGGTTTGCCCGACAAGGCGGTTGACGTCGGCGGCCGAGCTGACGTTGCCCAGGATTGCCGTGCTTTTCTTTCCCGTGCCGGTGATCTCCGCGGCGACGGCATTAGCGGCTTCGCTGCGGCTGTTTACTACTACGG
>JAUSGV010000176.1 GCA_030648675.1 Dehalococcoidales bacterium | reverse complement strand
TGGGGCGCATGGTTGAAAGGAAAGAATGCCGCCATCCCGGAACTTGTCAAAGCCGGATGCGATTTTGTCGTTTTTTCAGGCTCGACCGTACTGACCGCTGCCGTGGATGAAAAGACCGGTAAGATTCTGGAAGTGGAACCGTCCATCGCCGACACCATGCTGCGCACCACCGGCAGCCTTCCCGTGGATGCGGTGTTTATCAACGATGATTCGGTAGGAGACGGACCCCTAACCTGGCAGCACTTGATGCAGTTTCAGCGCTGTGCCGCTCTGCTGACAAAGCCGCTCCTCGCCCCGGTTCCCGCTGACGCCGGACCGGAGGAATTGAAGCTCTTGTGGGAGGCCGGTGTTGTCGGCGCCGTCGTCGACACGGAAGGACTGTCTCCGGAAAAATTCAAGGCGCTGCGGAATACGATCGGCGACACCAAATTCCCGCCCCGCGGCCGCCGTCGCGAGAAGATAGACGCAACACTACCGCGCCCCCAGCGCGAGCCGGCCGTAGCCGAACACGAAGAGGAAGAAGAAGAATAGCCCTTCTTCTCAGTCTCTCTCCCCTTGGGGGAGAGATGTAAAGCCTGCCCCGTACTAGATACGGGGTGAGGGGTAAACTGACTTCACTAAATCCCAAGAGGCAAATACCAAACACTTTTGAAATTTGAGTTTTAGATTTTATTTGGTATTTGGTTTTTGGTATTTGGTTTTTAGCAAAAGGAGAGGTATCTTTCGATCCTCCCCTTATTTTTGGTTTTTGGTTTTTCCCCTACCCTTTCCCCATCACCTGGGCCATCTGCCAGGCTTTACCTTCGGTGGTAATCGCGGGAGCGATTACCATCTCCGCCTGATGGATATCCTTAATGTCAGCCGCCCCGCAGACACCCATCATGGTGCGCAGCGCACCCACCAGGTTCTGGCTGCCGTTAACTAGCGAAGTGGGCCCGAACAGTATTTGTTCCAGCGTACCCGTAGTCCCGACTTTGATCCGGGTACCCCTGGGCAGGCTGTTATGCGGTTGAGACATTCCCCATTCGAAACCGGCGCCCGGGGCCTCTTTAGCCTGGGCAAAAACGGAGCCGAGCATGACGCCGTCGGCACCGGCCACAAAGGCCTTACACATGTCGCCGCCCTTGCGCATTCCACCATCGGTAATAATGGGGACATACCGGCCGGACTCTTCTTTATAAGAGTCACGGGCCGCAGCACAGTCGATGGTAGCGGTTATCTGAGGGACGCCGATGCCGAGTACCTCCCGGCTGGTGCAGGCGGCTCCGGGACCGACACCGACGAGAATGCCGGCGACACCGGTGCGCATCAGTTCCAGACAGGCAGTGTAGCTGACGCAGTTACCGACGACCACCGGCATCGAAACTGACTTGACCAGTTCGGAGAAGACAAGTCCGTGATAGCTTTTCGAGATATGGCGTGCCGTAGTCACGGTCGATTGCACGAAAAGGATATCGCAGCCCGCCTCGGCAACCACCGGAGCGACCCGCTTGGTATTTATCGGTGCTACTGCCACGGCACACAGGACTCCGGCCTTTTTGACGGCCCGGATACGGTCGCCGACGAGGTTTTCCTTTATCGGCTGCGAATACACCTTTTGCATCAAAGCCGTAACCTCGGCTTGCGGGGCACGGGCTATTTCGTCGAGAATATCGTGAGGGTTGTCATACCGGGATTGAATCCCTTCGAGATTCATAACCGCCAATCCGCCCAACTTGCCCATCTTGACGCAGTAATTGACGTCGCTGACGGCATCCATGGCCGCGGCGATTATGGGCAGGTCCAGGGTGAAATCCCCTATCTTCAACTCGATATTCGTCTGCTCGGGGTTGATCGTGGTATCACCGGGTACGATAGCTACTTCATCGAAGCCGTAGGAACGGCGAAGTTGTTTGAACGTGGGGGCTGTCATTATGAAACTCCTTGTTTTTAACCGTTAACTGTATCAAAAGCAGGCGGGGCACGTCAAGGAATTTTCCCACTTCCCATCAAAGCTAAATTGTGATATAATTTAATAATTAAATGTGTAATTTTTTTCGCCCGATTACGCTCAATTCTCCACGGCAGATTGCACGCAACCACCCCGCCAGGCGCTATAATTCCTTCCAAATGCTTATTTTTGTAAATAATTGTAAGGCAGGCCGAAAGGCATGAGTCAGGATACTTCCGCATTTTCAGGCAGCACTTTAAACAGCAGCCAATATAACGCTAGTTCGATCCAGGTCCTCGAAGGCCTCGAGGCAGTCCGCCGCCGCCCGGGCATGTATATCGGCAGTACCGACCAGCGCGGCGTTCATCACCTCGTCTACGAGATTACTTACAACAGCGTCGACGAAGCTATGGCGGGCTGGTGCGACCATATTATCGTCACCTTGCTGGCGGATAATTCCGTCAGAGTGGAAGATAACGGACGCGGTATCCCGGTAGACATACATCCCGCCACAAAAAAATCTGCCCTTGAAACGGTCATGACCGTATTGCATGCCGGCGCCAAGTTCGGCGGCAAGACTTATCAGGTCTCCGGCGGTCTCCACGGCGTCGGTGCCTCGGCGGTTAACGCCCTCTCCGAGTGGCTTAAGGTAGACGTCCACCGGGATGGCAAGATCTACCACCAGGAATATAAACGGGGCGTGCCCAAGACGGGCGTGACCGTTATCGGCGAGTCGAATGATACCGGCACGATAACGACATTCCTGCCCGACGAGCAGATATTCGGTAAAGCTAGGTACGATTTCGATACGCTTAACGAGCGCATGCGTGAAATTGCCTACCTGAACAAAGCGCTGGAAATTTCGCTCCGGGACGAGCAAAGCAATCGCGAATGCACGTTCTTTTTCGAAGGCGGTATCACCAGCTTCGTGCGGCATCTGAACCGGAAACGCGCCACCATCACCCGCCTGCCGGTCCATGTAACCAAGACGATCGACAGCACTATCGTCGAAGCCGCTTTCCAGTACAACGACAGTTTTACCGAGTCGATATTCAGCTTTGCCAACTGTATCAATACGCCCGAGGGCGGCACCCATCTCACCGGTTTCCGTACCGCCCTGACCCGCGTCCTTAACGACTTCGCTCACAAGAGCAAAATCCTCAAGGAAGACGACCCGAACCTGACCGGTGAAGACATGCGGGAAGGTTTGACGGCCATCATCAGCGTCAAGTTAGCTGAACCGCAATTCGAAGGACAGACTAAAGCCAAGCTGGGCAACGCCGAGATCAAGGGTATCGTCGAAAGTGCCGTCGGTGACGGACTCACGCTATTCTTCGAAGAACATCCTGACGATCTGAAATCAATAATTGAAAAATGTCTTCTTGCCGCCCGGGCACGAGAGGCCGCCCGCAAAGCCCGCGACCTCGTCATCAAGAAGAGCAATCTTTTCGGTACTCTTCCCGGAAAACTGGCTGATTGTACGGAAAGAGACCCGGTCCACGCCGAACTTTACCTGGTGGAAGGTGAATCCGCCGGCGGCTCCGCCAAACAAGGCCGGAACCGCCGTTTCCAGGCGATCTTACCATTACGCGGTAAGATTCTGAACGTGGAAAAAGCTGCTATGGACAAGATGCTGGGCCATACAGAAATCAGGGCTATGGTCACCGCTCTCGGCACCGGCATCGATGTCGAGTTCGATATCTCCAAGTTGCGCTACCACCAGGTTGTCCTGATGACCGATGCCGACGTCGACGGCTCCCATATCCGTACCCTTTTATTAACGTTTTTCTTCCGCCATATGCCGGAGCTTATCAACCAGGGCCACCTTTTCATTGCCCAGCCGCCGCTTTATCGCGTAACCAAGGGAAAATCGGAGGATTGGGTTTACAACGACAGGGACCTGCAGAGCCTTCCTTTCCACGATGTCGCGATTCACTCCCGCGGCGGAACCGACGGTTTGAAAGGAACGGAGTTAGCCGAAGTCTCTGCTGCCCTGGAGGATGTTGAAAAGGGATTCGCGATGCTCGAAGGGAAAGGCGTACCCAGAGCAATTACTCAGACTCTGCTCAACCGGGATGATGCATTTTACCGGCTGACTTTTAACGATAAACAGAACCTGCTGCAGTTCAAATCGTGGCTCGAGGAAGCCGGTTACAAGGCGGCCGTACATGCCGACCCGGCTAAAGGCGAACACTGGATCAACGTCGACATCGGCGGCAAGAAAGTACGCCTCGAAAACAAGCTTTTCGAGGAGCCGTTACTGTCTGAATGGTTCAAAGCCTATGCCTCGGTGAAAGACCTCGTGGCAAAAGGACCTTTCTCTATAACGAAAAAGGGTAAGGAACTCAGTAAGGACATCCCCTGGAACAAGCTGGTTGTCGAATTGGCCAAGGCCACCGATAGAGCCGGATACACCATCCAGCGCTACAAAGGTCTCGGCGAAATGACTGCGGAACAACTGTGGGAAACCACGATGAACCCGGAAACCCGCACCATGCTAAAGGTAAACGTCGAGGACGCCGCCAAGGCGGATGAGGTGTTCAATATGCTGATGGGCGAAGAGGTCCTGCCCCGCAAGAACTTTATCCTGACGCACGCCAAGAGCGTAAAAAACCTCGATATCTAATCCGCCTTTTCGAACCCCTTCAGCTTTATATCAAAAGTTGTCATTCCCGTGAAAACGGGAATCCAGCATTTCTTTCCCTCTTTCACAAAGAGGGATTAAGGGAGATTTCCTTCCTGTCTTTGCGGTCCCAACATGCATTCCTGCGAAAGTCGTAATCCCGCATTTATCGGGGTCGGTATCCAGAGTCCCCCAAAGGTCATTGCGGGCCCAAACACGTTCCTCTCCCTTGACGGGAGAGGCGAAGAGCCTGCCCCGTACTT
>JAUSGV010000165.1 GCA_030648675.1 Dehalococcoidales bacterium | reverse complement strand
TAATGACTTCCTTGAAGTTCCAGAACCATTGCTTGCATTTTTCGAAATCAGCTTTGGACAAGGGTTTCATAGCTTCGCAGTGCAAGGGAGTGCTCAGTTGAATCTGGTCGGGGATGATCAACCTGGCTTTGTATTGCAGGTCGCATATTCCGCCTTTATTCAGTTCATTTAACATAACGCTGAAAGCAAGCTTCCCCTTATACTCCAGGCGGAACAACTGCCACTGCTGTAGCATTTTACCTAGAGAAAATACTCCGGACGGACGGTTAATGGCATTAAACGACACGTCGTCACAAGCGTCGAGCTTGAGAACTACCATATCGGCCAGCGACAAGGTTTTACGAACTTCCTTATGTTTTATAAAACTGCCGTTTGTCATAACAGCTACCGGCAGACCAAGAACCGATTTTACCAAGGTGATGGCCTCGCCGAGGTTTGAGGCGAGTGTAGGTTCACCCATACCGGCAAAAATCACCCAGTCGGCGGAAATTCCCTTTACCGCGTTGGTTTCGTCAAAAAGCTTTGACACGCTGACAAACTCTTTTCTTTCGATTTGAACTTTGCCCGGGCTGGGGAACCGGCAATAAACGCAATCGAAATTGCAGGTCCTTTCTTCGGTGCATAACATATCTATACCAAGCGAACGACCGAACCGCCAGGAGCCGATAGGCCCGTAAACACAGGACATGGTTGGTTTCTTTTCCTGAACCTTCGGAGCTTCCGGTTTTACTTCTGCTGCCGGAGCCGTATTCAATGGGGTTTTTGCTTCTACCGCAGGTTTTACTTCGGCTGCTGGAGCCTTTACGTCTGCGACTGGTTCGGTTTCCTTTTCCGCCGGTTTAGGCGTTTTTTTTGCCTCACCGGCCGGTTTTTTTGCGTTACTGTCTTTATTCTTATTAAAATCGAAAGTACCCATTGCCTGTTATCCCTTCCCTCTCCTGTCTTTCTTATGCTACCGCCGCGTGATTGCACGGCTGTAGTTCGATATCAAATTTTATAGTTAATCCTGGGTTCGAGTCAAATTCTCCGAGCACACATCCAATAACCTGGCGGATAAGCAGACCACAGTGTGCTGCTCGCACGGCAAGGATATTTTTATCACGAGTGAAAGGCTGATTTACCTAGCTTTTGGATACGAACCAAGTACCTTGAGGAATATAGCGAAGTCCTTTACGTGCTCCAAAGCCTCGTGCGGGACTATGTCCTCACGGTGACCTTCAAAATCGAGATAGAAATTATATTCCCACGGCTTTTGCCGCGTCGGTCTCGACTCGATCTTGGTCAGATTCAGCTTTCGGCTGGCTAATTCTTTTAATAGTTCGTACAGAGCCCCCGGCTTGTGCTTTACCGAAAACACAATCGACGTTTTGTCGTTTCCCGTCGGTGCCGCGTCATGCTGTCCAAGCACAAAAAATCGGGTAAAGTTGTTCGGGGTATCTTCGATCTCGCGTGCCAGGATATCCATCCCGTAGATTTCCGCAGCCCGGGCGCTGGCGATAGCGGCACCATCGGTGATGCTCTTCTCCTTGATCATTTTTACGCTGCCGGCAGTATCGTATGAAGGAATTGCCTCGAATTTCATGTGACGCAAATAGGCCTGGGTTTGTCCCAATGCCTGAGGATGGGAATACACTCTTTTGATCGCTTCCAGCTTGACCCCCGGATTGGCTATCAAGCAGTGGCTGACACGATATTCAGTTTCACCGCAAACCTGCAAAGACGAGTCGAGCAGCAGATCATAAACACGGCTGATACTGCCCTCCAGAGAATTCTCTATCGGGACAACACCGTATTGTGCTTCGCCTTGCTCAACTGCCCGGAATGTATCTTCGAGGTATTCACACGGTTTCAGGCTGATAGCATGCCCGAAAAATTGAAGAGATGCGCCTTCGCTGTAAGCACCTCTTTCCCCCTGAAAAGCCACCGTTAACCCCTGCACACCTCTGGTAATAGTCATTATTTGGCGGTAAACGTCTTCAACGTCTTCCGGGTTAATCTTTTCTTTTTTCGCGATGCCCCGTACATTTTCCAAAACCCGGCGTTCTCTTTCATTATCACCGATCTGTTTACCCTGCTTGCGCTTTTCTTCACCGATCTGCTCGGCAATCTTGATGCGTTCGGCGATCAAACGCACAATTTGAGCGTCGGTTTCGTCAACTCTTTTTCTTAAATCATCCAGGCTCATAACGACCTCCAGTGTCGCATGCCATTCCCAATTCGATTCGGGAACAACCGGTAGATTCTCGCTTTCGCGAGAATGACTTTTGAGGCGAAGCTCAAATCACTTTAAGACCTCGGGGATAATTCTCGCCCTGATCGCAAAATCGCACAACGTTACGGCCATCATCGATTCCACGATGGGTACGGCACGAGGTACGATACAGGCATCGTGCCTGCCTCTTATTTCCAAGTCGGCATTCGCTAATTTCTGCAGGTCAATGGTCTTCTGTCTTCTGGAAATGGAAGGCGGCGGCTTGACTGCTGCCCTCAGCACTATCGGCATACCGTCGCTGATGCCGCCCAGAATTCCACCGGCGTTGTCCGTCAAGGTAACTATTTTTCCTTTCTTTATCGCAAAGGCGTCGTTGTTTTCCGAACCTCTTTTTCGCGCTGCGGCAAAACCCGCCCCGAATTCTACCCCCTTTACGGCCGGTATGGCAAAAATCGCTTTGGCCAATTCGCCTTCAAGAGTATCGAAGATGGGTTCTCCCAAACCGACGGGCACATTAAAAGCTAATCCTTCTATAACTCCGCCTACGCTATCGCCTTCCGACTGCGCAGTTTCGATAGCCCGCATCATTTCCAGGGCTGCTACCGGGTCGGCACATTTCAGAGGACTGACTTCAACATTTTTCTTTAGTTCCTTTAACGTCTTCCTTTCAGCCTGAATACCGGCAATTTCAACGGTATGTGCCAGAATTTCAATGCCGATGAAATCAAGCACTTTCCTGGCGACCGCACCGGCCATGACAAAGCCTACAGTAATTCGACCTGAGAATCTACCGCCTCCGCGGAAGTCATTGAACCCGCCGGACTTTACCAGGGCGGTGTAATCGGCGTGACCGGGACGGGGAGTCATCCTTATCTTCTGATAAGCACCGGAATCCATATCCTGGTTCCATACCACCATGGTCAATGGAGCTCCAGTGGTTCTACCGTTAAAAATACCGGAAATGATTTCTACCTCATCACCCTCAGCTCGGGCTGTGGTTCCGGAGATTTTGCCCGGTCTCCTCCGATCTACCTGCTTTTGGACGTCGGATTCGGTGAGAGCGAGTCCGGCCGGGCAACCGTCGATGGTAATGCCGACACACCGGCCATGGCTTTCACCGAAGCTGGTGATGGCAAACATTTGACCAATACTATTTTTCATCTAGTTTTACCTCGCCCCCGATACTTTGCAAAGCTTCCCAATATTCAGGGAATGTTTTTCCGACGCACTCCGCCCGGTCAATAGTAGTCCCGCCGGCGAGCACGCCAAGAACACTGAATGCCATGGCAATACGATGGTCGTTTTTGGAATCGATCACAGCGCCTTTCGGATTGCCGCCCGTTATCGTCAAGCTTTCTTCGGATTCCACCACTTTTATCTCCATTCTTTCCAGCCCTTCTCGAACGGCAGCTATTCGGTTCGATTCTTTGAGGCGTGCCCGGGCAATACCGGTAAGCCGACTCTCGCCTGTCGCAGCAGCACATAAAACCGCCATTGTCGGCAGCAAATCGATGCATTCATTAAGGTCGGCATCAATTGACTTTAGTTTCGTCCCCTTTACCCGGACCGAATTACCGCTGATCGTCACTTCAGCCCCCATTTGTTTCAAAAACCCGGTGAGGCATTTGTCCCCTTGCAAACTTTCCGGATTAAGATTGTCCACGGTAATATCCCGGCCGAGAGCACCGAGCGCAAGAAAATACGATGCCGACGTCCAGTCGCCTTCGACCAGATATCTAGCCGGCCGGTAATGCTCCCCGACCGTTCGGAATGTCCGCAAGTTGTCAGAGGCTTCTACCTCAACGCCGAATACCTTGAGGCATTCCAGCGTCATTATAACAAACGACTGCGATTCCAGGGGAGTAGTGATACGAATCGTCATACCTTTATCGGCGAACGGAGAGATAAGCAACAGTGCCGAAACAAACTGGGAACTGACGTTACCGGCAAGACTGGTGGTATTACCGATATGCCCGGTGCCGTTAACCACCACAACCGGCGGTTGATAATGGCAATCGACGCCCAACCGCACCAACGCCTCAACCATGGGCTCTATCGGCCGGCGGGCAAGCGAAGGAGCAGCAGTCAAACGGCATCGTCCGGGAACTACAGAAGCAATGGCCGTCATAAATCTGATGGTCAGAGCCGACTCATGACAGAATAAGTCGGTTTCCGGTTCGTGGAAATCGCCGCCGCTAACGCGCCAGGAATCTTTTTTTCGGTCGATGCGTACCCCGATCTTGCTTAAAACGTCGAAGGCGGCTTCGGTATCATCCGAACCAAGGGCACGGACTATTTCGCTCTCCCCCCTTGCCATGGCGGCGCAAAAAAGCCCCCTTATGGTGTAGCTTTTCGATGAGGGGGCAGTTATCCGGCCGCTGATGCGGCTTTTAGATATGGAAACTCTCATTTCCCTTAAGTGTTTCGATTATTTCCCCGACTACGCCGTCGACATTCAATCGCGTCGTGTTAATCGTTATATCTGCCGCACGCTCGTAAAAAGGCTTCCGGAATTTCAATAGCTCTTGAATACGCGAAACCGGGTCCTCAACGTTCAGCAGCGGCCGCACCAGATTGTCCCGGGACGTACGCTTCAGAATAACGTTCGGCGAAGCTTTCAGGTATATAATCACACCGCCCTCTTTTAGACGGTCGATATTTATCTTGTTAAGAACGACTCCTCCCCCGCAGGCGATAACGACGTTCTTCTCGGCTTCGATGCCCTTGATCGTCTGAATCTCGAGCTCACGAAATCCGATCTCCCCGTCGTGGTGAAATATCTCCGGAATAGACTTCCCGGCTTTCTGCTCGATGAGGGCATCAAGCTCAATAAACTTGCGGCCGAGCCGCCGTGCCAGCGTCCTGCCGACAGAGCTTTTTCCCGTGCCCATAAACCCGATCAGGGCAATATTTGTTTTAACTGGTTGCGCTTCCATGTGACAGATTATACACTATCGAATAGGTAAGGTTGAGAGTAAACGACAAGATTCCAAAGCAACGAATAGAACCTGATGTTCTCAAGAAACGCCAACTCCGGCGGCTGGATTTCGCCGCTCTGTACAAAAAAGAATACCGGGTCGCGCCGGTATTCTGTCTTATTCTTCCAGGTAATCTTTCAGCTTACGGCTGCGACTGGGATGGCGCAATTTGCGCAACGCCTTCGCTTCGATCTGCCGGATACGCTCCCGAGTAACGCTGAATTCCTGCCCTACTTCTTCCAGGGTACGGCTGCGCCCGTCCTCGAGGCCGAACCGCAGTTGAATCACGCGCCTCTCGCGGGGAGTTAAATGCGAAAGGACATCGTCGATCTGTTCCTTGAGCAGTTGCTTCGACGCGGCATCAACGGGCGGTAAGGCATTCCGATCCTCGATAAAATCGCCGAGATGACTATCCTCTTCTTCACCGATCGGAGCTTCCAGAGAAACGGGTAATTGTGCAACCTTTACGATTTCCCTGACCTTCTGCAAGGGCAACTCCATGCTTTGCCCGATTTCCTTGGAGCTGGGCTCACGGCCGTACTCCTGAGCCAGCCTCCGGCTGACTCTGAGCAGCTTGTTGATACTCTCAATCATATGGACAGGCACCCGTATGGTCCTGGCCTGGTCCGCGATCGCCCTGGTAATGGCCTGTCTTATCCACCAGGTAGCATAGGTGCTGAATTTATAGCCCCGATGATGATCGAATTTCTCAACAGCCCGGATGAGGCCGATGTTTCCTTCCTGGATAAGATCGAGTAGCGACATGCCGCGCCCGACGTGCTTCTTGGCGATACTGACGACAAGACGAAGGTTTGCTTCGATTAAGTGCCGTGCGGCTTTGTCCGCTTCACGCTGGATACTTTCAAGTGAGGTTTTGATCTGTTTTTCGTGTGCCTGGATAGCCTCGACCAGCGTTTCCTTCGCCAGCATATTATCGATATCGGTAAGTTTTTCGCGGTCACCGATACTCTTTAAAACCTCGGACGGCAACAATTCGCAGCTCAAAGACAGGCTGACAAGCAGTTGGGCAGTATCGAGCACAGGCTTATTGATCTTTTCGGCGATAGATTGCAGCAACTGCTGGTCGCTGACCCCCTCTATGCTTTCAAGCAGCTTGGGGTCGCAGATAGCTTTTTTAAAGTTGTCCGTCTTCGTCAGCCCGAGGTGCTCCTGCAAGAGCTTGATGATAGGCGCTGACTGCCCGATCGCTTTGAGCATCGCCAGCATCACTTCCGCGCCGGTCGGCTGCTTGCCGTACCTTTGCAGGTATCTTTGTTCTATCCCTTTGATATAGGCTGCGGCTTCGATCTTCCGGGCCAGCACCCTTTCTTCCTTGGCAGTTAATAGCTGCCGCTTACCAATTTCATGCAGGTACAATCTGACAGGGTCGTCGGCGACTTCCTGTTCTTCCGCTTCGAGAGGCTCTAAGGCTTTTGCTTCCAGCTCTTCAGTTTTAAGCTCGTTTTCCAGTTCTTCACTGGTAGGCAATTCTTCTTCGCCTTCCTCTAGCGGTAAAAATTGATCCGTTCTTTCGTAATTATCCAGTACCATCTTTCTCCCTGTCCTTAACCTCTGCTGATTTTCTGGGTGACTTCCAGCAACTTGCTCGTGTTTTCTATACCCTGCTCTTCCTGCTTCGCCAATTCAGCAGCGGAGCCCCCCGTTTCACTTTCCGACCGGAGTACCTCAGCCTTCTTCATTTCTATATTTTGGAGGAATCGCTTGCGAAGGCGCAACACACAATCGTTATATTTTTCCTCGATTCTACCTTCGGGAATATTAATTCTGGCTATACCATCAACATAATCTCTCACAGCCTCATCTAGTTTGTCCTTTAATGAAGCAACATCGGAACAACCTTGTTTGAGAGCAAGAAATATTTCCCGGTTTTCACTAGTATCGAAATATTCAGGCAAAACGCACTCAATTTGCTCTTTAAGCTCGGGGTATCGAATCAGCAACGCAAGACAGAATTCCTCCCGAGGATTGCTAAACGAAGACTTTGACGGCGATATTTGTGTTTCCCGTTTTCCTGACGGCGCATTGCGGCCGCTTTGCAGCTTGGTTAGCTCGTCTTCCAGGGATCGTTCAGACGTGCTGGTGAGACGAGCGAGTTTCTGAAAATAGTGGCCACGCCTGACCGGCTCCTTTATCCCGGATATGAGCGGAAGAAGACGCCGTGCAACCGCAGTCTTTTCGTGGGCTGTCGTCGGAGGCGTACCGGCGACAGTATTGAAAGTATAGTCCAGAACCGGAATTGCTTTGCTTACCAGTTCTTTCCACATGCCGGGATTTTCGATGATAACTTCATCAGGATCTTTCCCTTCGGGCAGAAGAATAACTCTCAATTCGGAATCGAGAATGTTTTCAAAAGTAACGCAGCGCAGCATCGCCTCTTCGCCGGCGGAGTCGGCATCAAGGGCGAGCGCCAGATTGCCAGTGTACTTTTTAAGAACGTTCACCTGCTTTTCGGTAATCGCTGTTCCCATCGAAGCGATTACATTGGCAAAACCACCCTGATGGGCAAGGATGACGTCCATGTATCCTTCGACGATCACAGCCAAGTCTTGCTTTCTTATAGCCGATACCGCCAGGTCGATGCCGTAAAGAGTACCGCTTTTCTCGAAAACAGGGGTTTGCGGAGAATTAACGTACTTCGGCAGCGAACCGTCCAATACTCTCGCCCCGAAACCGGTAACGTGCTTCCGGTCGTCCCTTATCGGGAACATCAACTTACCCCGGAAACGATCATGTTTTTTACCGTCATCCGACGCTACAGCCAGTCCGGCATCAAGAATTTCTTGTTCGGAAAATCCTTTGTCCAGCAGATGTTGTAGAAGCATTCCCCAGCCATTCGGGGCAAACCCTAGCTGAAAATCGGATATGGTCTGAGGTGTTATGCCACGCTTTGCCGCGTATTGCCTGGCGTTCTCTGCGGCTGAAGATTGAAGAAACTCATTGTGATAATAACCGGCAGCCGCCTCATTGACCAGGAAGAGCCGTTCTTTTTTGTCCTTATCCGGATCTTTGTCAACCCGGGTCGGAATAACTACCCCGGCTCTTTCGGCCAGGAGGCGCAGTGCCTCCCCGAAATCCATGTTTTCTTTTTTCATGACGAAGGAAATAACATCACCGCCGGTGCTGCAGGCACCGAAGCAGTGCCAGCTTTGCCGGTCCGGGTAAACGAAAAACGACGGCGTCTTTTCGTTATGGAACGGGCACAGGGCGCGCAAAGTCCGCCCAGCTTTCTGCAAGGCAGTATATTGGCTTATAACAGCGACTATATCAGTTCGCTGCTTGACTTCATCGATGACACTCATAATTTGATCGGCAAACCCTAATTATACCACTCGCGGAGCACGTTGTGTGCGGAGGCCACATAATAATCCTGAGAAACTTCGGTAGCCTTTAAGGCCGCATCAACTAAGTTGAACGGGCGATGAAAAAGGGTTTCAGTTCCCCTGCCAATCTTAAAGCAAACTGGTCCGTCATCCCGGCGATATAATCAACCACACCCTGTTCGGCTTCTTCGCTGTGAAGAAGATATTCACGCGGTAATTTGTCCTGGTTCGCCTTGAAATATTCGTACAACCGGCACACCACCTCCCGGCCTGTCTCCGCGTCCTTCCGGGCAAGGTGGTATACCCGTTGGAAAAGGAATTTGCGTAACGTATCGGTAGCGGCCAGGATGTAAGGGCTCATAGCGATCGCCGGACGCTCCCATGAATTCTCGATGATGTCGCAGACCATGGCGTTGATGCGGCTTGAATTCGAGCCTCCCAGGACGTCGACAGCATCCGCGGGCAAGTCACCTTCATTGATCACCCCAGCCCTGACCGCATCGCCGATGTCATGGTTGATATAAGCGACGACATCGGCGATACGACACACTTCGCCTTCAACGGTACCGACTTTTCCCCAGTCCTGCTGCAGGCTGGTCAACCCGGATTTCGAATGATTTACGATGCCGTCTCTGACTTCCCAGGTTAGATTAAGGCCTATACCGTCGTTTTCCAACACATCAACTATTCTCAAACTTTGGAGATTGTGATGGAAACCCCGGTGATACAGCTCGTTCAATACCTCTTCGCCGGCATGCCCAAAGGGCGTATGTCCTAAATCGTGCCCCAGGGTAGCCGCTTCGACCAGGTCTTCGTTCAGGTTCAACGCCCTCGCGATAGTTCGGGCAATTTGCGAAACTTCCAGAGTATGAGTCAGCCGCGTGACGTAATGATCCCCCAGAGGAGCGATGAAAACTTGCGTTTTGTGCTTGAGGCGACGGAATGCTTTGGTGTGAATAATCCGGTCCCGGTCACGTTGAAACGCGGTACGTATCGGACAGGGTTCTTCGGGTACGACCCTCCCCTGTGATAACCGGCTTTTCACCGCAAACGGGGAAAGGCCTTCTTCTCGTGCTTCACTTTTTCGGCGGATATTCAGCTGATCAATATTCAGCCGTTTGACCATTTACGGTCTAATTCCCAACCGCTGTTCCGCTTTCGCGATTATTTCCCGGGTCGTTCCGATCATGTCCGGGCTGACCGAAACGGAAGTGATACCCCATTCTACGAGCTTTTCGGTAAGTTCCGGATACACCGACGGGGCTTGTCCGCAAATCGACGAGGTTATGCCCATACTTCTGGCAGTCTTTACTGCTTTTTCAAGCGCCACCATCACCGCCTCGTCCCGTTCATCGAACGCCTCACGAAGTCTTTCGTTATCGCGGTCGACACCGAGAATGAGCTGGGTCAAGTCGTTCGAACCGATCGATATACCGTCGATGCCGACAGAAATGAACTTCTCTATCAAGAAAATGTTCGACGGTACTTCCACCATCATCCAAATCTTGAAATCGCCGGAGCGCTTTAAACCGGAAGATTCGATTATCTCTTTGGTGCGAGCCAATTCGTTGACTGTCCTGACGAAAGGTATCATGATATTAAGGTTCTTGTAAGTTTCGCGGACTTTCTTTATCGCCTCAAGCTCCAGCTTGAATACGTCGAGATCGACGATGTATCGGGAAGCACCTCTATAGCCGAGCATCGGGTTTTCTTCATCCCTCTCGTACTTCTCGCCGCCGTGAAGTTTGCGGTATTCGTTGCTTTTGAGGTCATTAGTCCGGTAGACAACAGGCCGGGGGTTGAAAGCTTTCGTGAAAATACTGATACCTTGGGCAAGCTTACTGACAAACTCGGCGCTGCGGTTCTGGTCGATCATATACCGCGGGTGTTCGCCGATATGCGCGATCATGAACTCGGCACGGAGCAATCCAACGCCATCCACATTGTGCGCGGCCACCTTTTCCGCCAATTCCGGCTGGGCCAAATTGACATAAATCCTGGTTTTCGTTTTGAGCGTTTCGCGGATGATACTGCTTACCCCGGAGGTCTCAACCCGTCTGGTCACTTTGCCTTCGTAGATTTTTCCGTGAGTTCCGTCGACGGTGATGATCTGCCCGTCCTTAAACATCTTGGTAGCTTTTTCGGCACCAACAATGCAGGGAATCCCTAATTCGCGGCTTACAATAGCGGCATGTGCCGTTCTGCCGCCCCTGTCGGTGACAATAGCCACGGCGCGCTTCATTGCCGGTACAAAATCAGGGGTGGTCATGCTGGCGACCAGGATATCGCCTTCGTTGATCTTGTCAATTTCGGAAGCGTCAACTAATATCCGCACCGGTCCGGAAGCTACGCCAGGGCTGGCAGGATTCCCGGTTAAAATAACCGGTGCGCTAATTTCCGGTCCTTCTTCAACATTTTCCTTGATAGTCGTTATCGGACGTGTTTGCAGAATAAAGATTTTACCGTCTTCCTTGGCCCATTCGATGTCCTGCGGAAACTTGTAATGCTCTTCAATCTGTTTCCCCAGTTTAGCTAATTTGAGTATATCTTCATCGGTTATCTTCTGCAGGTCTCTTTTCTCAGGCGGGATAGGAGCATGGATATTAGTATCTGAATTACGGTTATCCGGATTCCTGGTCAATTGCCAGTCCTGATGGCTTACCTTTTTCAGGCTGATTGCCATTTTTGCTTTGTCTATTACGTAAAAATCAGGTTTAACCTCACCGCCGACAATAGCTTCACCAAGACCAAAGATCGCCTCGATGAGGATTTTGCTGCGGTCGCTGGTCACCGGCTCCAGGGTGAACATCACACCGGAAGCCGTCGATTGGATCATTGTTTGAACCGGAACGGCGATACCAACCTTGAAATGGTCGAAATGTTGTTGCACGCGGTAAAAAATTGCACGAGCTTCAAAAAGTGAAGCCCAGCACTCTTTAACTGCCTGTACCACCGCGTCCTCCCCCTGGATATTGAGGAACGTACTCTGCTGGCCGGCGAACGAAGCGTCCGGCAAATCTTCAGCGGTTGCCGAGGAGCGTACGGCCACGGGGCCATCGCCCAGCTTTCGATAGGCTTCTCTTATTGCCTGCGCGGTTTCTTCCGGCATCGAAGCATCGTGAATGACCTGCTTGACCTTCGCCGAAATTTGCTGCAAAGCCTTACTGTTGTTGATATCTAGGGGCTGAAGCATTGCCCTGATCTGGTCCGTAAGCTTGGTCCGGTCAAGGAAATCAAAATAGGTTTGAGAGGTGACGATAAAACCGTTGGGTACGGGTATTCGCGCATTCGTCATCTCGCCCAGGTTGGCACCCTTTCCGCCAACCATAGCAATATCTCCCTTTGTTACCTCTTCAAACCATACGACAGTCTTTGCGACCGACGGCATAGCTGCCCCTCCCTTAATATATCTGAAGGATTAACGCCATATTATAGCATAGTCAACTCTGTTTGACATGCATATTATTGTGCGGTTTTTGGCGTTAATGTATACTGGGCTTGTTTCAAAATGGGAGCGGATAGGTCCCGGTGGGCTTCGCGGACTTCAAATCCGTAGGGGGGCACTTATAGTGTCTTCGGTGGGTTCGACTCCCATGCGCTCCCGCTACCTTTTGTGTATAATACGTGCAAACTAATTTTGGAGATGTCGCTATGACTTACATTAATTGTCCGAAATGTAACGACCAGAGCTATTTCAACCTTTCGTCATATACCGGCCCTTACCGCTGCATGAAGTGCCGTGAAATCTTCAATATCGTCATCGAAAACGGCGAGATAAAATCGAGCCAGCTCGGTAAACAGGACCCAGATAAACTTAAGCTGATAAAGACCTACTACACTAAAGAAGGCTAACTCTTTTTCTCCTCGAATTCCTCAAGCCTCTCGTCACTGATGCCGAAGTGGTGGGCGATTTCATGCTTCAAGGTCTTCTGTACCTGCAAATAGACCTCTTCGTCGTTCCGGCAGATTACCTCGATCGGCTTTTGAAACATTGTGATCTTGTCCGGAAGCACCATGCTGTAACCGGTAGTACGCCTGGTTTGCGGCACTCCCTCATACAAGCCCAGCAATAGCCCCACCTCCTCTCCTGATTTCGCCTTCCCCATTTGCTCGGGTGTGGGGTTGTCTTCCACCACCACGTCAACATTCTCCAGCATATCCAGGAACTCCGCCGGTAGAGCATCGATCGCTTTGGAGACTAATTCGTTGAATCTCTCGTAGTCCATATACAACAGCCATCCGTTACGGGTATAGCAAGAACAAAACAAAATTGATCACCTGGTACACGACGCCTCCCACCCCAAGAACAACGAGCAAGATTCCTATTAAAGCCCGGTTGGGTATCGTCTTGTCCCGCTTCGATTGTCTCAAGAGGATAATGCCGAAAACTAGCAGAACCAGCGAAGCAGCGAGTATCGAGGCATTATTCATCTCTTTGTCTCATTTTCGCCCCCGTTTTTCCGGCAGCGATATTTTACACTGATTTACCGCAATAATCTCGCGGCCCGATAGGCAAATTATACTACATCGAATATTTTTTCAATTCCCTGATATCCTTCTCAAATTTTTCTCTTATACGGGGAAATCTCATTGCCGCCGCCGGATGGTATGTTTCGATGTAACGTATTCCTTCGAACCTCGGTATTTTCCAGGCGACAGTTCCCATTAAAACGACGGTGCGAGGCTTTATCAACTTGATTTCCCGTACCAGATATGGCATCCAGTATTGTATCTCTTCTTCAGTGGGCTTTCGGTTATGCGGCGTCCCTTGCTTAACAACGCTGGTGATATACAGTTTTTTCCGGTCGATCCCATTTTTCAAAAGAATGGCATCAAGATATTTCCCCGAACGACCTACGAAAGGCTTCCCTTTTTTTACTTCTTCATGTCCTGGATTTTGCCCGATAAGCATCACTTCGGCATCACGCGTACCTTCAGGGGGAACATAGGTGTTACGCTGGCCGGCTTTATTGCTCAACCGACCCCTATTTCGGTTTGATTGGACTTCAAATAATTTACAAACCCTTCAGCGGCAAGTCGGACTACTTGATCGAATGTCCCGGGCTCTTGGAAAAGATGTGTAGCCCCATGAACGATTACCAGCTTTTTTTCTGAGTTTATCCTGGACATGGCGTTGCGGTTCATTTCGATTACGACGTTGTCCTCACCGCCGACAATGAAAAGAACAGGTGCTTTCACCTGGTTGAGAAAGGGCTTGCTCCCCCTTATTAGCCCCTCTGCCGACTTTCTTTTAATATCAATACCACTTCATTGTCGTCAACGGGTAAGAAATTTTCATAAAATTGCCCTACCGCGCCAAAAAGTGGGGGCGTCTTTAAACAGACCATTTCATCCGCGTCTTCGGCAAGCCGCCGTACCGTGTCTTCAGGGCCTACCGGCAACGCTGCAATAAGTTTTGCCGGCTTTTCCGCCCGAACTGCCCACAAAGCCGCCTGAGTCGTGGCTCCGGTAGCCACGCCGTCATCGGTAACAATAACTACCTTTCCTTCCAAAGTGATTTTCGGATGGACCCGGCGAAAAAGTTCGCTGCGGCGTCTTATTTCGGCAAGCTGCTGTTCTTTTTCATGTTGAATAAAAGTATCCGCCACACCCAAGTCTTTTACCACTCGTTGATTGAGAATTAGCGTGCCGTCTTCAGATACCGCCCCCACCGCCAATTCCGAATGTCCGGGGGCACCAAGTTTATGGGCAAGAATAATATCGACTTCGGCACCAAGCCCTTTGGCTAACTCATTGGCAACTACCACTCCCCCGCGCGGAATGCCGACCACAACCACATTTTGTCCGCGATACTCATACAATTCTCCGGCAAGCAGCCTCCCCGCTTCTTCACGATCGGCAAAAGGCGCACTGCTGCGCGTTAGTATGCGTATCTGTGTCGTTTTTCTTGCCATCGGCTGTTTGCCTTTATTCGCGGGTATGTCATCCTGCAACCGAATAAACGTTTGTTTCGGGCTTCTCGACCGTAGTGCACACTTAAGTTAGGCAATAAAAGCATGAGAGGTCGTAGATATTTTTCGTAGCGTCTGAGCCACCAGGGCATCGTTGGTGTTGAGAGCTGTAGCTATATCGCCCAACGATATCATACCGACGAGATTTCCTTCTTCCACAACCGGCAAACGTCGGATTTGTTCTCTACCCATAATTGCCGCCGCTTCCTCGATTTCGGTATGGGACGAAACGGTTTTCGCCGGCGCAGTCATGAACTCTCTCGCGTTACAGTCCTTCGGATTGACGTCAGCAGCCACGCAACGTATAACAATGTCTCTATCAGTAATCACGCCCAACACCTTTTTCCCTTCGCATACGGGCACGATCCCGATATCATCCTTCTTCATCATGGAAGCAACCTCGCTTAAGTTTGTTGAAGGACTGGCGCAGTAGGTTTCCTTCACTCCTATGTCTCTAACTTTCATCACATGTCCCTCCTTTGGCATTCGATGAAAATATTTTACCATTGGCGAGATGAAATAGTTATAAAAATAACGAGCCCATTATTACAAAAATGTGACATTTTCGAACCGGAAACAACTAAAGGGAGAAAAGCTTTTGAGGCGAAATCGAAGGTTAAGAGTTGTTGATAATATCGACGATTTTGCGCCAATCTTTCAGGCTATCGAATATGAAATCAGCACCTTTTTCCTGCAACTGCGAGCGGGAATGAAACCCGGTTGCGACGGATATCGTCAACGCCTTAACTTCCTTCCCGCATTCTATATCCCGTATCGAGTCACCGATTATTACCACGTCCCGGCCTTGAAAACTCCGGTTGTTCAGCTTCCCGGCTTGTTCGATTGCCATCATCACCATATCTGCTCGAGCTTTCACTTCGGTCCCGTAAAAACGAAGCCGAAAGTATTTGTCCAGCCCGGTAATACGCAAAACTGATTCGCCTATTCTGCGGGAACCTCCGGTATACAAGACGATAAAATGGTTCATTCTGGTTAGCTCGGATAACAATTCCCTCGCCCCCGGCAGGACATATTTCGAGCCGTCTACAGGAATAGCTTCTTCGAAAAGGTCTTCGTATGATTCAAGCAAATCCCGGTTTCCTGAATTGAATTCTGCATCGGGTATTCTTTTGAGCTCGGCCAATTCTTTAAAATTGTCGAGCAGACTTTTTCCGGCGAAATCTATTTCCGTAAGCGTGGCATCGACGCCAAAGACTCGTCGAAACAATTTTCGTGTTAACTCGTTGTGGATAGTGATCAGATCGACCAGCGTCTGGTCCAAATCAAAGATAACAAGTTTCATACTTCCCTTCGTTCCTATATTAACAAAATGTCATAAATTTGTAATTTTTTGCCACCCTGATGTTATAACTATTTCATCCATTTACGTGCATAATGGAGTGGGATTATAGCGGAAAGGAGGATCGATATGGCAACGTACGTAATACTTAGCCGCGTTTCTCCTCAGGCGTTAGAGGACCCCAGGGAATTCAAGCAGCTTGCCTCAAAGGTATCAGCGAAAATAAAACGGGATTGCCCCGGAGTCACCTGGAAAGAAAGTTTTGCCACTTTAGGCCGCTTCGATGTGGTCGACATAATCGAGACTGACGACCCCAAGGCAGTAGGCAAAGTTGCCATGATTCTTCGCACATCCGGTCACGAAACGACGGAGACAATGATGGCAACTCCATGGAAAGAATTTCTCGCAGCTTTGTAAAAAATACGGACAATCGTCTTGAGACCTTGCAGTATACCGGTTTGAAAAAGGAAAGGAGAGTATCATGCAAGTACCACCCGAGATCGTAGCGAAAAATGTCAGGATCACGCCTGATATCGATCGAATTATTACCAGAGGTATCGCCAGACTGGAAAAAGTATGTGATTACATCATTAGCACACGCATAGCTCTGGAACGTGAACAGGGACGCCACCAGAAAGGCAACCCTTATCATGTGCGTATCGACGTCCAGATCCCCGACCGTCCTAACATTATAGTGCAGCGTTCTTCCAAGCCGTCTGCGAAAGTTCAGAAGGAACCGGCTTCGCCGGCGGCACAACCTTTATCGAAATCGGAAATAGAAACGAGCGAATCTCAATACTTCCTGACCGGAGCAGTCGGCGAAAAAAAGACGAGAGAAGAGATTTTGCCGGCTCTCATCCGGCGCTCGTTCGATTCGGCCAGAAGAGAACTGGAAAAAGTAGTCGACAGGCAGCGCGGCGAAATAAAAACACATCCCGCGAAACAAGTTCAGGCAGTAGTCGGGGAAATATTTCCTGAGAAAAATTACGGCTTTCTCCAAACTCTGGACGGGCAGCGCCTATATTTTCACAAGAATAGCGTTCTTCACAAGAATTGGGACCGGTTAACGCTGGGTACAATTGTCCGGTATGTAGCCGAGGTTGGCGACAAAGGACTCCAGGCAAGCACGGTCGATATGATGGACAAGCCCGGTGCATCGGAAATGCACGATCGCTTGCACGAGCTAAGCTAATGTTTTCAACGAACCGCCGTATTTGCCGGTTATTCTGAATGCGAAGACAACCGCCATCCGGGGTGGGGGTAAGATTGACAGGCTCATTATTTGATGCTACTATCCAGCAGAGAGGCAGTCAGGAAAACAGATGAAAATTGAGGCTGTCAGATGAAGCAATTCCGCGTACTGCTTGTGGACGACGAAGTACACATCCTCAATTTTCTCCGTTCGAAACTTAAGTTGTCCGGCTACGACGTATTAACTGCCGGTGGCGGTGTAGAAGCTCTCGAGCAAGCCCAGGCACAAGAACCCGACTTGATCGTACTTGATGTTCTTATGCCGAAAATGGACGGGTTTGAGACACTTAAACAAATACGAGCCTTTTCCTCCGTACCGGTCATCATTCTCAGTGCCAGAGGAACGGATGCCGATAAAATTAAGGGGCTCGGGCTGGGAGCAGATGATTACTTACCCAAGCCGTTCAATCCCGATGAGTTGGTAGCCAGGATCGAAGCAGTCAAACGCCGCATAAGCCCGACGGAAAACCGCCTGAATCCTGGGCCTCTGCTTCTTGACGGCATAAGCATCGATTTTGAAAGTCACCGCGTCACCGTCAGAGGGCAGGACGTCTCGCTGGCTCGAATCGAGTGGTTGCTTCTCAATGAACTCGCCAGGAACGCCGGACGGCTCATGCCCTACAAAGATATTCTCTCGCAGGTTTGGGGTCCCGAATACCGCGATGATATTCAAATATTACGAACCTGGATCAGCCGCCTCCGATACAAAATAGAGGCATATCCCGATTCACCAAAGATCATACGGACGATACCCAAGATCGGCTATATTATCGATAATACTCCACCCGAAAACTAGAAATATAATTTCGGAACAATTCCTCCTATCTTTTTTTCCTCGCCCAGGTTAGCGTAAATGTCATGATTTTGTAATTATTCCTTTTGCTATTTTATGACTTTTCAACGACCCGCGGGGTAAAATTCCCATATCAGGCTTTTCGGAAAGCGGAACCGGAATTCACATTAGAAAATACGATTAAGGAGGCTTAGCGGGAAATATGGTTCTGGAAAGAAGAAGACCGAGTCTCGATTTACTCCCATGGCGATCATTCTGGATGCCGTCGGACGGAGAAAGAGGCTGGACCCCGGCTTTAGACATTTTTGAAAAGGATGACAGGTTTGTCGTCAAGGCGGAATTACCGGGTATGAAAGAGGATGACATCGACGTCTCGGTGGTAGGTGATACTCTGACGATAAAAGGGGAAAAGAAAACCGAAGAGGAGATCGATGAAGAAGATTACTACCACATGGAACGGACCTACGGCAGTTTCTTGCGCTCGATTTCTCTTCCCTCGAACGTCAATGCCGATAAAATTGAGGCAAAATACGAAGATGGCGTTCTTGAGGTCAGTCTGCCGAAGATCGCCGAGGTAAAGCCGAAAAGGGTTAAAGTAGCGACGAAGAAGAAAACCGAGAAATAGCCTGTGAACGCCGAGTAGTTCCGCTTTCCGTAAGCCCGATTATCCAGCGCGGATTAACCCTGATATAAAACACGCTCATCTCCCAGGCGCCGTGTGATCCGCTGTTCGTCGAGATGTTCCATGAACGCTTGAGCATATTTGCGGCTCGTGTTGAACAGATCGCGAACTTCGGCAAGAGTAACCTCCCCTTTTACCTTGATATGTGCTTTTATTTGCCGGACCATTCCTTCGTAAACGGTAGCATCGAATACGATGCCCTCGCTTACTTTGACTACCTTACGCTGTTCTATCAGCAAATTCAGGATATCCGGCTCCGGGATCTGGTCGCCCGGAGGAGAATAAGGATTTTGTACCAGCGATTTTAAAAACGCGTCTATTTTCACCTGTTGTTGCACAGTTAATTTCACACGGTGCGAAGGGAGGCGGACAACAATTCCTCCGTCTTCCAGTTTCCCCGCTGCCGCCAGTCTTTGCATTATTTCATTAGTATTCTTCCCCAATTTCAGCCGGCTGCCGAGTTCAACTTTAGGCATACCCGAGCGGAGAGGATATTTATTATGGTAATCCTTCAGTTGACCGGCAGCGGCATCGGCGATGCGCGATATGCCCGCTGCCGTGTACAGAAGAGCGTGCTCTCCTTCGCCGATTCTTGTCAGACTGCCCTGCTGCAAAAGGGACTCGACGATCGTCTTAACCTCTGCTTCCGGTAATTGACTCTTTGTTTTCAATTCCTGGAATTGCAGCGGTTGTTTGGCTTCAAAAGCAGCCATCAGGCTGGATTCTCCACCACCTTCCAGCTGCACTTTCAGCCGCTCGACGATGGAAGACCGAAAACGCCGCAGACGCTCGGCGTGAGCTTCAATAACGACACCACCGCCAATCGTCTCGAGCGGAGACCGGATAATATACCGGTCGCCTTTAACCAGAGCTACAGGCTGCTTCAAAACGACCTGAGCCAGAGTTGTTTCACCAGGCTGTAATTTTTCATTTTCCAGGAGACGGACTTTGGCTGGGGACTCTGCCGCCCCGGTGTGGAAACTTACGGTCAGGTTATGCTGCAGCGGGCGGCGCAGGTAGGGCAGCAGTCTGAGTTGAACGCTGATCATGGATGTCGGGGCCAACCAACCGGGTCGTGTTAAAACGTCACCCCGGTGTATTTGATCGATATCGACCCCCACCAGATTGGCAGCGACACGGCTACCCGGCTCGGCTTTGTCGACACGTGCTTTATGTGTCTGCAGACCTCGCAGCCGGGACTTGATACCCGCAGGGACTATCTCCACCTCCTCACCCACGGACAAAGATCCGTCGATGAGGGTGCCGGTCACCACCGTTCCGGCGCCGGCAATGGTAAAAATTCTATCGACCGGTAAACGCGGCCTTCCGATATCTTTCTTGGGTTCAGCCTGAGCCAGCATCCTGTCGATTGTCGCGATCAATTCCGTAATACCTTCTCCGGTAACGGCGGACACCGGAACGATAGGGGCCTTGGAAAATATCGTTGGCTTTATAAGGCGCTCTATATCCTCGGAAACGAGCCTCAACCATTCCGGCTCGACGAGATCTTTTTTGGTCATAACAACGATCCCGAGAGAAATTCCGAGCAAATCGAGGATCGCCAGGTGTTCCGTCGTCTGCGGCATCACTCCTTCATTAGCCGCGATAACCAGCAGTGCCATATCGATACCGCCTACACCGGCCAGCATGTTCTTGACGAAGCGCTCGTGTCCGGGAACGTCAACGATACCAACTTCCTGACCGCTGGGTAGTTTCATCCAGGCAAAACCGAGGTCGATGGTCATACCCCGCTCTTTCTCTTCTTGGAGCCGGTCGGGGTCAATACCCGTCAGGGCATGCACCAGGGCTGATTTTCCGTGGTCGATATGACCTGCCGTACCGAGAACAAACATGGTTAAATTTTCACACAGAACGCCAAGGATGTCTACCCGAGAAAAATATCTGATTGGTCGTTGGCTGATTTGAATTGGGCGAAGCTATCGGTGTGGGGTGGAGGATAATCGTCAGGCGGTCAATCTCCTCAGGGCATCGATTACCGCTTTATCTTCGTCCGGTAAAACCGTTCTGGGATCGAGCAGTAGTACGTCTTCGTTGATACGCCCGACAACAGGAGGATCATGCTGGCGTAAACGCTGTGCCAGCACGTGAACTCGATATCGGGATTTCTTGCCTCCGCCGCCGATGGCAACAAGCCTGGTCGGCAGCGTGCCGCCGGGGAGGCTGCCTCCACCTACCATACTTTCACCGTCGACCACCCGAGCCATCCCACCCAGAGCTTCCGCCCATTTCCTTGCCCGCCGGTCGATCTGTTCTATCCCGGTACTTATCATCATCCAGATCGGAACTTTTTCCAGGGCTTCTCCTTTTAAATAGTGGATCAAAGTTGCTGCCATGCCGGCCAACCTGATTTTGTCGAGCCGCAGTGCTCTGTCGAGCGGGTGTTTTTTCAACCTGGCTATCAATTCCTGGCTGCCGACGATGATACCGGCCTGCGGCCCGCCTACCAATTTGTCGCCGGAAAAACACACCAGTTTGGCACCGGCGGCAATACTCCGCGTCACGAGCGGTTCGGGGTCCAAGCCAAATACTGTCGTGTCCAGGAAGCACCCGCTCCCCAGGTTATCGATCACCGGCAGATTATTTTTATCGCCCAGAGCCACCAGTTCGTCGAGAGCAACCGAATGAGTAAACCCGACTACTCTGAAATTGCTGGAATGTACCCGCAGTAAAGCTGCTGTACCGGGTGTAATCGCTTCTTCGTAATCGTTTACATAAGTACAATTGGTTGCGCCAATCTCAACCAGCCGGGCACCGCTCTGGCGCATTACCTCGGTAATACGGAAACCACCGCCAATTTCAACCGATTCACCCCGCGAGACGATGACCTCTTTTCGTTTTGCCAGAACCGTCAAGGCAAGCAATACGGCCGCGGCATTATTATTAACGACTAATGCCGCTCCCGCTCCGGTCAACCGGCAGATTAGCGATTCGACGTGGGTGTCCCGCCAACCTCTTTCGCCGCTGTCGACGTCGAACTCCAAATTGCAATATCTGCCGGCGATACTATCTATAGCCTGCATCGCATCATGGCTTAGCGGCGCACGCCCTAAATTCGTATGGAGAATGACGCCGGTGGCATTAATTACCGGACGCAGGCTGACGCTCCCGATGCGATCAAGCTCATTCGTAATGGAAGCGACAATCCGGTCAAGGGACGCCGGAGTTTTACTTTTCGCAATAGCGGACCGCTCCGTTTCCAGTGTCTGCCGCACCAAGTTGATGATCAGGTCGCGAGGATATATCGCAGCCAATTCTTTGATTGCATCTTCGGCCAGCAACCTGTCAACACTCGGTAAACTGCGGAATTGGCTTGTCATCGCAACAATTTTAGCATATCCGGTATTACCATCAAAGAATTGTTGACGAGACAAGAAGCTGCCCGCAAGCTACTTTTATTTGCTTTTCAGTATGTTGGATGCTAAAATGCTAAAATCGGTTGAATTGGCTTGAGATTGGAGGAATTGGCTTGGCCAAGCAAAACTCAGTACGTCTTACCGAAACGGTTCGTTGTGCCGGTTGTGCATCGAAAATTGGGCCGGGCGCTTTAAAAGACGCTTTAAACGATATCCCGGTCTTTAACGACCCCAGGGTAATCCGGGGCATGGAAAGCCTCGATAATGCCGGGGTTTTCAAGTTGTCCGAAGACCTGGCAATTATCCAGACGGTGGACTTTTTTCCCCCGCTCGTCGATGATCCGTTTACATTCGGTCAAATCGCGGTAGCCAATGCTCTAAGCGACGTTTACACCATGGGCGGCAAACCGATTACTGCAATGAACCTCGTATGTTTCCCTGTGGAAACCATGGACCCATCTATTCTCCGGGACGTCCTTCGCGGCGGTGCTGACAAGTTGATGGAGGCGGGTGCGGTTCTGGTCGGCGGACACAGCATCGACGATCCCGTACTCAAATTCGGGATTGCCGCCACCGGCACAGTTCATCCCAAACAACTGCTGACTAATTCCGGTGCCAGGCCGGGCGATAAAGTGATCCTGACCAAGGCTCTCGGTTCCGGAATCACAATCACTGCTATGAAAGCCGGCCAGGTTGACGATCAAACGCTGGCTGCGGTGATCAAGTCGATGGTTACGCTTAACAATAAAGCCTCGGTCTTAATGGTTGAAGTTGGAGTACATTCCGCGACAGACATCACCGGTTTTGGTTTCCTCGGGCATACGATTCAATTGGCAAATAACAGCACAGTAGGCATTAAGATCCATGCCGCCTCGGTACCTTTGTTTCCCAGAGTTCTCGAGTTTACCGCCAAAGGCCTGTGTCCGGGCGGTCTATACCGGAACCGTGACTTCTATTCGCCGTCGGTCAAAGCTGCCGGCGATATTTCCGCCGACTTGCTGGACGTGTTTCACGACCCGCAGACCTCTGGCGGCCTGCTTATATGTGTCGCCCCTCGGCAAGCCGAAAATTTACTGGATAAACTAAATGAGGCAGGTATTTCCGAAGCAGCTATAATCGGTGAAGTTGTCAATGAACCCAGGGGCATGATCAGTATCGAGTAGAGAAACGGTGCTCTGCTATTAATCCTGTGTTCATCGGGCTTGTGCCGCAAAAAAAAACGAAAAGGAGTATTACATGACAATCGAGAAATTGAAATTCAAAACTATAGAAATTCCGAAAATAACCCGTGGCATCGCCAAGGATTCGACGGAGTTAATTGGTAATACTCCATTGGTTCGTCTCAACCGGGTAACCGCTGGAGCTAAAGGCCAGGTAGTTGTCAAGTTGGAATCGTTCAACCCCATAAGCAGCGTCAAAGATAGGATCGGGGTCGCGATGATCGTCGATGCTGAAGAGAAAGGCCTCATCAAAAAAGACACGGTAATTGTCGAACCTACCAGTGGAAACACCGGCATTTCCCTCGCTTTTGTCTGTGCCGCTCGCGGGTACCGCTTGATATTGACGATGCCGGATACGATGTCGATGGAACGCCGCCAGTTGCTCTCAATTTTCGGTGCCGAACTCGTGCTCACACCGGGTGCACAGGGAATGCCGGGTGCGGTTAAAATGGCGGAGGAACTGGCTGCAGCCCACCCGAATTATTACATGCCCCAGCAATTCAAGAATCCGGCTAATCCCGAGATTCACCGTTTGACGACAGCCGAAGAGATATGGCGGGACACCGAGGGGAAGGTAGACATAATAGTTGCCGGTGTTGGAACCGGTGGAACGATCACCGGCGTTGCGGACGTACTCAAGAAGAGAAAACCCGGATTAAAAGCGATCGCCGTCGAACCGATGGCATCTCCGGTACTTTCCGGAGGTAAACCCGGACCGCACAAGATCCAGGGGATCGGGGCCGGCTTTATTCCCGACGTGTTAAGGCTGGACCTTATCGATGAAATTGTTAAAGTTAGTAATGAAGATGCCGGTTTGATGACGCGAAGATTAGCCCGCGAAGAAGGTATCCTGGCTGGCGTTTCTTCCGGTGCCGCAACCTGGGCAGCAGTGGAAGTCGCCAAAAGACCGGAGAATTCCGGCAAGTTGATAGTAGCCGTATTACCGGATACAGGAGAACGTTACCTGTCTACCTGGATCTTTCAGGAACTAATTTCTCCACCCGCAACCCCCTAGGCAAAACACAAGCCAATAAATTTCGAAAAGGAAGTAGAATGAAGCGGAGTTACCTGGATTACGCGGCGACAACGCCCATGCGTCCCGAAGTCGCTGAAGCGATGAGACCATATTTCACCGAATCTTTCGGTAATCCTTCCACAATTTATTCCTACGGTTTGGAAGCGAAAGCGGCGGTCGAAGCGGCGAGAACGAAGGTTGCCAGGTTGATCAACGCTCGTGAAGAAGAGATCGTTTTCACGTCGGGCGGGACGGAAGCGGATAACTATGCTCTCACCGGGACGGCGTACGCTGCAGAAGCGAAAAAGGACCACATCATCACCAGTGCGGTAGAACACCACGCCATCCTGGAAACTACTAAATTTCTTGAGAAGAGCGGTTTCAAGGTCACGTACCTGCCTGGCGATAAATACGGCCTTGTCAACCCCGACGACGGTAAAAAAGCGATCACCCCGAAGACCTGCCTGATATCGGTAATGCACGCCAACAATGAGATCGGTACGATTGAACCCGTGGAACAGATAGGGAACGTTGCGCGAGAAGCCGGAGTCTATTTCCACACCGACGCTGTACAGACGGCGGGACATATTCCCGTCGATGTCGAAAAAATAGGCGCTAGCCTCCTTTCCATCTCAGCCCATAAATTATATGGG
>JAUSGV010000161.1 GCA_030648675.1 Dehalococcoidales bacterium | reverse complement strand
AATATGCGGACTACTTTTGTCGCCGAGCCGGTCAACCCTATCATGTGCGGGTCGGCGTCCAACTGTTGTGCATTCAAGACCGGAATTACGGCGTTCTTGGCGCGCATTATGCCGCGCAGTGAAGGAAGTCGTGGGACGTTAATGCCTTTAACCACGCTAATAACCGCGGGTAGGGACGTTTCAACTATTTCGTGCCCTTCATCGATCATACGGCGGGCACGCATCTTCCCGGCAGAGATGTCTTCGATATTGTCGACATATGATACGAAAGAGAAACCCAATGTCTGTGCCAATTGGGGGCTGACCTGGCCGGTGTCGCCATCGATGCTTTGCCGCCCGCAGATCACCAGGTCGCATTGTTTTATTTGCAGGGTGATTGCCAGCGAAAGGGTATATGACGTGGCCAGGGTATCGGCTCCGGCGAAAGCCCGATCGCTGAGCAGATAAGCCTGATCTGCGCCGCTGGCGATAGCTTCACGCAACACTTGTTCTGCCTGGGGCGGCCCCATGCTGATGACGGTCACCATTCCGCCGTAGCGTTCTTTAAGGCGTATCGCTTCTTCCAGGGCATAGGTGTCGTAGGGATTGACTACGTTCTTGATACCCTCTCGAACCAGTGTGTTTGTCTGAGGGTCTATCTTAACTTCCGTCGTTGCGGGAACTTGCTTGAGACAAACGACAATATTCATTAATAATTCAACTCTATCAGGGTGATGCAAAAGGGTCAACGTCCTTCCTCTCCCTTTCGTAAAGTCCCGACTCCCTTCGTTCGTACGGGATTCCGTATGACGTTAGGAATCGGAAGGAGATTGAGAGGATTTTGAGCCTGCACATTTGCACTTGTATGCCATTTCCAAAAGGTAACTTGCCAGAAGAGGGTTTTTTAGCACCTTGTTAGTCGCTCTTGCCGCCGCGTTTCCTGACTTCACCGGCGATATTGCTTCTCAGGGTGTCGTTGGCACCTTCGTATATCTGTGTAACCTTGGCGTCGCGCATCATCTTTTCCACAGGGAAATCTCGCATATAACCCGCGCCGCCGAAGATTTGGACGGCATCAGTAGTAACTTCCATGGCTACGTCTGAAGCAAACACCTTTGCCATGGACGATTCTTCTGAAATCTGCTTTGCTCCGCTGTCAACGGTACGAGCGGCGGCGTACACCAGAGCTCTGGCCGCTTCAACTTTAATCGCCATATCGGCAAGCTTGTTCTGGACAACCGGGAGAGCGATAATAGGATGGTCAAACTGGACGCGCTGCTTGGCATAATCAACCGAGGCTTCGAGTGCTCCCTGTGCGACGCCTACGGCTTGAGCACCGATTCCGGGACGGGACCAATCGAGAGTACGCAATACCTGGATAAACCCCATGCCTTCTTTCCCGATTAAATTAGACTCGGGGACGTAACAGTTCTGAAAGATCAACTCGCCGGTAACGGAAGCTCGGATTCCCATTTTATGTTCCTTTTTCCCGAACGAGAATCCCGTTGCTCCTTTTTCGACGATAAAAGAGCTAGCTCCGCGCGAGCCTTTCGTTTTGTCGGTAAGGGCAATGACGGTATATATATCTGCTTCACGGGCATTAGTGATAAACTGTTTCGTTCCATTCAAAACGTATCCGCCCGGAACCTTGTCGGCCGTAGCTTTGAGAGCCGCGGCATCACTGCCGGCGGTAGCTTCGGTAAGCGCAAAAGCCGTCAATATTTTTCCGGCGGCCACATCGGGAAGGTATTTCCTTTTTTGCTCTTCGCTGCCAAACTGGCGTATGGCGAAACTACCAAGTCCCGAGGCGGCGTAGCTTACCGCCACTCCGCTGCATACGCGGCTGAGTTCTTCTACTACAAGGCAAAGGTCGAAACAACCTCCGCCCATGCCGTCGTATTCTTCGGGAACAAAAATCCGGAACAAATCGCTGGCAGCCAGATCGTTGATCAACGCCCGGGGGAATTCTTCCTTCTCATCGAGTTCAGCCCGTACCGGAAGAATTCTTTCTTCCGCGATCTGGCGGGCCAGATTCTTCATCAGCTTTTGCTGTTCATTCAAGAAATATTCCACGATTATCCCCCTGGAACAAAACGATGAAACCAGTGATCGAACTTGCCTTCAATTGCAGGCTTAACACCAATCTGGTAGATTAAAAGTACTAGACATATTACATTACGAATAGCTGGGTAGTCAAAGGAGGTAACAGCATGTGTCAGACTTGCCGACGCCACCATCCTGAGTTGTATACCGATAAACCGGCAGCAAAACCGGTGAAGAAAGTAACTACGACGAAAAAGAAATAACCGCTGCTCAAATTGGCGCGCGTCTTTCCACAGGCAGATGGTGATTACAAGACGTGGGCTGGTCGATTATGATTATGCAGTTCCCGGATGGCCGATTTTGGGAAGATGCATTTCGTGGCGTAAAACAGCGGCTGCGTCCGAACCGTCAGGAATTTCTCCGGGCTGTGCTACAAACACGCTTCCCCTGTGGAATAGTGTGTTAGCGGCGGCGAAATCAATGAGGTCTAGATCGCCGGGTTCCGGTTTGTCATGTAGCGAAACGGTCCTGGTTACCGCATCGAATGATCCCCAAACATTAGAATCGGGAGAAACCAACAGCCTCTCTACCTGGCCGGCATATGCGTTAGTCGCAATGATTGGGATATCGTCCGTCCTGTGACCGGTAGCAGCCAACTCGCGGTATTCCCGTATCGCGTTTGATTTGTTGGCGTCGAAATATGGCTTGAGAAGAGCAACGGCGTGTTCGCGCAGAACAGCGTCGCTAACCTTTTCAGGATTTCCGTCGATCCCGTCGCGATACAGGTTTTTGTAAGTATTTGCCTTTTTATAGATCGGATGAAGATATTTGACTCCGGCGATAACCAGCGGAGCGGTTTCATCCCGCAAAAGCTTTTGCATCAGCCCTTTGTTTATTTGCTGGAAATAGAGTGCGATATTATTTTCCTTCAGTTTCTCCGGTCCTTGTCCGTGATAAATTACTGATTCCTTGCCTTTGCCGGGCGCTCCGGTATGATACTGTAGGCTTCTTTCGTTTTTTTGGGGTAAGTTCGCTTCCGCCATGCTTTCGGGTACGATACCGCCAAGTTTGATATGTTTGGTTCCGTCATGCGCACACTGAATCAGCCTGACTGCGTTTTGGCTGAGCGCCAGGACGTAAAACCGGCCTTCAGCATTGAACAATGGGATCAGGGGACGGATGGAAAAGCGGTAATTGACCGAAACGGACTCTTTAACACTCAACGGCAGAGAATAATAGCGAAAATAATCCTGATGCAGGAAAATCGCCAGGCCGTTTCCAGGATGCTGCCAAGCGGTTTTGTCGTCTAACAGCTGCTTGACAGGAGACAGGTAATTGTGCGCATCGGCCGCACGCGTAAAAGAGGTTGAAAGTAATTGGGACTCGGATTCAGCCAGCAGCTTCTCCAGGACATGAGGATTTTGTTTCGTTTCAGCTCCGGTTTTAAACGTCGGCATGAATATACTAACAGCGTCGCGCTTGATACTGTTCACATCGAGCAGCGTTTTTAATTCGTCTAATGAAATATAATCCATATTTCGGCCTCCCCTTCTATCTATAACCCTTTATCTAATGATACAATGTTTTTAAAATGTAAATGAGTGTAAGTTAATGCGGATAAGGGGTTGCCTTGTTTAAGAAGATAATGGTCTGCCTGGACGGTTCCGAAATTGCGGAGAGAATCCTTCCCGTAGTCAAAGAGCAGGCGGCGGCGATGGGAAGCGAGGTCGTTCTGGTGCGCGTTGTAAATCTGCCTGGCAGTGTAACTCTGGGCGTTCCCGGATTCCCTTCGGTGCCGCTGCATACCGCATCGATGCCAGAGCATCTTAAGAAGGAATACGATCTAGCCGATGAATATTTGAAAAAAACAGCACAAAGCTTGCGGCAGCAAGGAATCAATATTGACAGTCAAACACTGATCGGTTTACCCGGTCCGAGCATCATTAGCTATGCCGGAGAAAACGGCGTGGATTTGGTCGCGATGGTAACGCACGGGCATACCGGTTTTCGGAACGTTTTGCTCGGTAGTGTGGCCGAACATATCGTCAAAGAATCGGGTTTACCGATATTGCTGATAAGACCTAAATAGGGTCATTTGCTATTGCGGCGTGCTAATCCAAACTTTTTAATCTGGTAAGCACCAGATCAATCGTCTCATCCGGAGTCGATGCGCCGCTGGTCACGCCGACGTGACGCCGGTTTTTGAACCAATCCGGTTGCATATCGCCGCCATTTTCTATCAGATGCGTTTCCGTGACCGTTGCGCAGAGTTCGGCAAGGTGTTTGGAATTAGCGCTGGTCCGGCTCCCGATTACGAGCATTATTTCGACCCGGCGCGCCAGGTCGAGGGACGATTGCTGCCTTTCGCGCATGTCGTGGCATATTGTATCGATAATACGGATTTCTCCGTCCTTAACCAGTGCCGATTCGACCACGTTTTTCGCGAAATCAGAAAAATGCGTTTGTATCGAGGTAGTCTGAGATAAGATACCGAGACGGCGAGGTAAGGTGTGCTTAGAGGCAAAATCCTGCTCCAAAGTAGCAATTCCGTTGCCGTCGGCCCAGCCAAGAATTCCTTTGACTTCCGGATGGTTGGCTTCGCCGTACACGATGACGTAAAAGCCGGCTTTTGCCAAACGCTTGGCCGCTATCTGGGTGCGATGAACAAAAGGGCAGGTAGTATTCAAAACCTCGCTGAAACGCGAGGAAAGCTCGGCTTCTACCAGCGGGCCTACGCCGTGGGCACTTATCGCGGCAACGCTTCCCCGGATTTCGCCAATCGAGGCGGCAATGTGTATTCCCTGACTGGCAAGCTTGGTCAGAACTTGTTGATTATGTACGGGTGCCCCGAGCGACTCTATACTGCCGTAATGCTGTGCGGCTTTTTCCAGGATGTCGATGCAGCGTTTAACGCCGAAACAGAACCCGATCTTGGAAGCCGTTTCTACAATTAGTGTCATTTCAAAACCCGTTACGCGTATTCTCCGCGGTATTCAATGGGAAGAAGTAAAGCGATGTTATGCATAATCATTCCAGTATAATCGGTAATGTCGTCCTTGGTCACCCTGTCGCTTTTGGAGGGCAGGATAAAAGGCACGCCGATGTTTACTCTAATAACAGGGCGAGTCAGCCACCACCCGGCACCTTTGATCCTTTCTGTTCCGGTGATTCCAATCGGTAATATCGGCACACCGCTTTTTACCGCTACCATTGCCGCACCCGGCAGTCCGGTACGCATTTTAGCCGAAATGCTGCGGGTAGATTCCGGAAACATAACCAGCGGGAATCCCTGGGCCAACGCCTGCTCGGCTTCTTGCAGGCTGTTTTTACCCGGGCGTCGCCGGTTTACCGG
>JAUSGV010000155.1 GCA_030648675.1 Dehalococcoidales bacterium | reverse complement strand
GTGTTGTTGTCAAGGGAAAATGTCACCCTAATTGTTAAGGGAATCTGTCACCATCCATAATTAACTTCTCACCGGTAGCAATCGGCGTCGCCAGGGGTGGTCAGCCGCAGGTCGAGCCGGGTGCGTCTGTAACTGAGGTCTAATATTCGGCGCCAGAACTGGTTGGCGAGCGAGGGTTGCCTCTGGAGGAGCTGAACAGATGACCAGATATTGTCCCCGATACCAGACCTTGAGTGTACCGTTCAACGTTTCATGCACCTCCACGATGCAGCGGGAGTAGCTGAGCCTCTCGAATGAGGGTAGTACCTGGAGCCGGTGTCCCTGAAATCGCACCACGTTGTCCAGACCTACGGTACGGCGATGCTTGAAGCAGAAGACGGCCTCCAGTATGAAGTCATCACCGACCGGACGGTAGGCAGATCCCGGCACTTCCGCCGTAACGGCAAACCGAATATTGTGGCGTTCCAAGAAGCCAGGCAAGAAACGGTTAGCCTCCGTAATGCTGGTGATCCCTGCCAGTCTCATCTCGCTGACCAGACGGTCCTGGAATGTCCCCCAGAGCCGCTCGATCCGACCCTTGGCCTGGGGTGACTGGGCGGCGATAGACTCGATACCGAGTTCCGCCATCAACCGCCCAAACTGCGTTAATGGGAGTTTACCTTCCAGTTGCTCGGCCAGCGAGGGAACCTTATCCGGTGCCACACGGAAGATACTGTGACGATCATGGTAGACTGCCAGAGGGATACCATGACGCACCACGACTTCCCGCAGTAGCATGAAGTAGCCTGCCGTGTCCTCCTGCTCGCGAAAGATGGCATAGGGTACTTTCCCGGTAGCATCATCGATCGCCCCCAGTAGGCTCATCGACGGACCACGCCCTTCCAGCCAGTCGTGTGGGCTGCCATCCGTCTGTAACAACATCCCCTCTTGGGCATAGCGCTCTCTTCGGCTGCGGTGCTTTGGCGGACGCCTCTTGCGGGGGCTACCTATGCCGGCCTCAAGCAGGATGTTGCGAACAGAGGAGCGCGAGACACCAATCTCTTCCCGCTCCGCCAGCATCTCCTGAAAATGCCGCTGGTTGAACCCGGCGTATCGCGTACCAGCTAATTCGACTACACTCCGCCGCACCTCATCGCTGATCGTGTTGGGCGGCTTCCGTCCACGATTGCCATGCGCCAGCCCCGCAGCACCCTTACCCCGATACGCTGCCAGCAGCCGCTTTGTCTGGCGAAGCGAAACCCCTATCAGCACCGCCGCTTGCATGCCGCTAATCACCCTCCTTTCCACTTCGTTCAACACCTTTAACCTTGTTTGTTCTCGTTTGCTCAATGTCACCATTCCTTCCATGGTGACATTTTCCTTTAACCATTAACTGGTGTCATAATCCTATAACCATTACAGGGATGCTTCTGAAGGTTGTAATTGTTTTTTAGGGGTGTTATACTACCAGAGTTACTTAATCCCGACCTTTAAGCTGGTACAGTGAGACTGGCAAGGGGAACACAGAGCTAGTGTATTCAAGCCCCTTGCTTTTCAGGCAAGGGGCTTTTTTAATGACCGAAAAGATCATCATGACCTCGGAAGACATCCGCCGCAGCCTGGCCCGCATTTCGCACGAAATCATCGAGCGCAACAAGAATACCGAGGACATGATAATAATCGGGCTGCGCACCCGCGGGTATCCCCTGGCAAAAAGACTCGCCGCCAACATGGAGAAATTCGAGGGCATCGTGGTACCTGTTGGTGCACTAGACATCGGACCATATCGCGACGACTTGACCGTTCACCCGTCACCAACCCACCTTACCCATATCCCCGTTAACGTTGAGGGCAAGTCCGTAATACTGGTTGACGATGTCCTGTATACAGGACGCAGCACAAGAGCCGCCATGGACGCGCTGATCGACATGGGGCGACCAAGGTCGATCCAACTGGCGGTGTTGGTCGACCGCGGCCACCGCGAATTGCCGATTCGAGCCGACTACGTGGGCAGAAATATACCCAGTTCGCGCGATGAAGAGGTGCAGGTACGCACGGCCGAGACCGACGGAATCGATGAAGTAATTATAACCAAGCCCAACGGCTCAAGCGTGATTCGACGAGACGAGCGGGAGAGAATCGAATAGCATGACGCTCAAAGGGCGTAGCCTGGTGACAATAGACGACCTGACCACAGGTGAGATCGGGGCTGTATTCTCCGCAGCCGACGAAATGGCGGCGGCGATCGGAGAGCAGTCGAAGCTCTGCAAGGGCAAAATAATGGCCAGCCTGTTCTTCGAGCCGAGCACAAGGACGCGGCTCTCGTTCGAAGCCGCGATGTACCGTCTGGGCGGCAACGTTATCACCGCCGTCGATATCGGAGCAACCTCGCTGGCCAAGGGTGAAAGTCTATCTGATATGGCGCGGATCGTTGGCAGTTACGCGGACATTATAGTCATCCGGCATCCCTGGGAAGGAGCGGCAAAGGTTGTCGCCGATTACGCCGGAGTGCCGGTGATCAATGCCGGCGACGGCGGCCATCAGCATCCCACGCAGACACTGCTGGACCTGTACACCATCCGGAAGGAAAGGAAAACGATCAAGGGTTTGAAGATTGCCCTCTGGGGAGATCTAAAGTACGGCAGGACAATACACTCTCTCGTATTTGCCCTGGCTAAATTCGGGGCCAATATCCTTTTTTGCCCCACGCCGGGCCTGGAAGTCCCTGAGCATATTCTGCAGAAGCTCGTCACGGAATACGGCGGCGAGATTGAAAAGTGCAAGCCTGCAAAACAAACGGGGGAAGAGAAGGTGTTTCCGCTCGATGCAATATACACGACACCTACCAGTTCACACCAACTGGCAATGATGCCCGACGTCAATCTCTCGCTGGATTTAGGCAAAGGGGTTGACGCTATCTACGTGACCCGCCCGCAAAAAGAGAGGTTCGAGGCGAGCGAAAGCGAACTGACCAATCAATACCAGGTTGTCGACAAGAAGTTACTCAAGGGTAAAGAATTCCGTTCCACGCTCGTGATGCACCCGCTGCCGAGAGTGGACGAACTGGCGTACGACCTCGATACCGACCCCAGGAGTCAGTATTTCAAGCAAGCGGCCTACGGCGTGCCGGTACGCATGGCGATTCTTGCCCTGTTGTCAGGAGCGAAGCCGGTACCGGTTCCCGAAAACGAAACAACCGAAGTAAAAGTTGCCTTCACGGTATACAACCGCGATTCCGGGCTAAAATGTTCGAACCCGAAGTGCGTTTCTATACAAAAGACCGAACTCAAATACCTGCGCCCGGAATTCAAAATCGTCAACCGTGAGCCGTTGACGCTGCGGTGCGTTTACTGCGAACACGGTTTCGAGCCGAAATATATTGCCAGCACCGAATGGCATGAAGGCAAAGTGATAAATAAGAAGTATCATCCGTCGGACAGCCACTGGGCAAGGACCATCAAGCCGGAAAACCTGATCATTTTCGCTTCGGCCGCCGATGCTGAGGCCCAGGGATTCAAACCGAACCATTATATGGGAGGGAAGCACTAAGATGGAGTCATTACTGATAATACAGGGCGGTCGCCTCATCGATCCGGCACAGAATCTGGACTCCGTAGGTAATATCCTGATTACGGAGGGTAAAATTGCATTGGTGGGTAAACGCGAAATTCTCCCGGAAGGCGACTACGAGGTCTTGCCGGCGAAGGGACTGGTAGTCTGTGCGGGGTTTATCGACCTTCACTGCCACCTGCGAACGCCGGGATTCGAAGAGAAAGAAACGATCGCCTCCGGTACCAAAGCCGCCGCCGCGGGCGGGTTCACCACAGTTTGCTGCATGCCGAATACCAACCCGCCGCTGGACAGTACCGCCGCCATCAGAAACCTGATGGCTAAAACAAAAGCCGAAGGCGCAGTCCGCGTGCTGCCAATCGCTTGCATAACCCGAGGTCGGCAAGGTAAGGAAATGACCGCTATGGCCGGACTGGTCTCAGAGGGGGTCGTCGGCTTCAGCGACGACGGCTCGCCGGTACTCGACAACAAGGTTATGCGCAGCGTGCTGGAATGGAGTTCGATCTTCGAAATGACGATAATCGACCATTGCGAGGACACGGCACTTACGGCAGGGGGCGTTATCAATCAGGGTAAGGTCTCCCAGGAATTGGGACTGCCGGGCATACCGGCATCGGCCGAAGAAACTATGATAGAACGCGACATCAAACTGGTTGACGAGACCGCCGGTTCGCTGCATATCACCCACGTCAGCACGGCGAATGGAGTTGAACTTATCCGCAAGGCGAAGAAAAAACGCCTCAAAATAACTGCCGACGTCACACCACATCACCTGACATTGACCGAAGAAAAAGTAAAAGAAAGCGGGACGATGGCGAAGGTCAATCCCCCGTTACGAACAGCGGCTGACGTCGATGCCCTTATTCAGGGGCTGAGGGAAGGGACAATCGACTGTATTGCCACCGACCATGCCCCGCATACCGAAGCCGACAAGCCGGCCGATTTCGCTAAAGCTGCCTTCGGCATCAGCGGCTTTGAAACAGCCCTCGCCGTGTTGATGGAATTGGTACGTGCCGACCGATTAACTCTTTCCCTACTGATTGCCAAACTTACTCGCGAGCCGGCGAAAATACTCGGCAACAGATTCGGCAAACTGGGCGGATTGAACATCAATGCCGGGGCGGATATTACGATCTTCGACCCGGACAAGGAGTGGACGGTCGACCCCAAGGCATTTGCCTCGAAGGGCAAAAACACTCCCTGGGCTGGAATGAAGCTCAAGGGCAAGGTAATGGCGACCATTTTCAACGGGAAGGTGGTGTACAAGGATGAGTCGATCGTGATAAATGCGAAGAAAGAATCCGGCGAAAAAAAGAAAGCGGCCCTCTAAAACGAGGCGACTAGGTGATTGGAGTCAAATAAGGTTTAACGCATGACAAAAAAAGCTATTCTCGTCCTGGCTGACGGCACGGTCTACGAAGGCTATTCCTTCGGTGCCCAGACCGATGCTTACGGTGAGGTCGTCTTCAACACAAGCATGACAGGGTATCAGGAGATACTTACCGACCCATCGTATGCCGGCCAGATAGTCGTCCCGACATTTCCCCTGATCGGAAATTACGGCATCAACGAGCAGGACGCGGAATCGAAAAAGATCCAGGTGAGAGGGTTCGCTGTCCGCGAGGACTGCCTGGAGCCCAGTCACTTTTTAAGCAAGGGCACCATACACGATTACCTCAACGAAAGTTGTATTCCGGGTATCCGTGGCCTCGATACGAGAGCGATAACGCGGAAGCTGCGCTCGTCGGGCGTCATGATGGGCATGATCACAACCGATAAAACACCCGAAGAAGCCCTAAACGCACTCAAAGAAACGCCCGATTACGGCTCGACCGATTTTGTTCTGGACGTTTCGACCGATAAACCTTATGAATGGCCGGAGGAACAAAACAAGCCAAGCCGGTTCAAGGTGGTAGTGATGGACTACGGTCTGAAATACAACATCTTACGGTTGCTGACCCAATTTGGCTGCAAGGTAACCGTAGTGCCGTGCACCACGCCCGCGGAAAAAATCCTGAAGATGAACCCGGATGGTATCCTTTTATCACCGGGGCCGGGCGATCCGGAACTGCTGGATTACGTAGTCAGCAACGTAAAGAAATTAGTCGAAAAGAAGCCGATCATGGGTATTTGCCTGGGGTGTCAGGTTCTCGCGAAAGCCTTCGGCGGCAAGACATTCAAGCTCAAGTTCGGGCACCGCGGCGGTAATCACCCGGTTAAGGAATATGCCACCGGGCGCGTACATATCACCGCCCAGAACCATGGTTATGCTGTCGATGCGGATTCGCTAAAGGACGGCCTCGAAGTAAGCCACATCAACTTGAATGATGGAACGGTAGAGGGGCTGCGGCACAAGGAATTGCCCATTTTCTCAATCCAGTACCATTCGGAAGCCTCACCGGGGCCGCTGGACAACACGTACCTGTTTGAGAATTTTATAAACATGATAAAATCCCGAAATTCGGGGTAAAGGAAGGAGAGGAGTTTCAGTTGAACAAGCAAGAAATCGTGGCCCTACTAAAAAAGCACCTGGCGGACGTACCGGGGCTGAGAAAGCTGAATTATGCGAACGGCGAGTTTTCGCAATGGGAAAACGGGGTGCTGAAAACGCTGACAGATATCTACGGAAGCGATTCGCCGCAATACAAACGCTTCGAAGACGCCCCGGGCAAGTTCTTCAAGGTTGACACCGAGCTGGGACGGCAGCAGAGCTATACCTATGTGCTGGAAATGCACGAGGGTGCTTTAAATACGCTCATTCAAAGAGCGGAGATGAGTTAACGGGAACGATGAATAGTGAATCGGAGGGAGCTTCTTCAAAGAGAAACTCCATAGTTCTTCATGCGAGCAAATAATCCTTTAACTGGTAAAGGCGTGAAAACTGTAACCAACAAAAGAATCTTACGAAAATTGGAGACTAAGGAAATCTCCCTTAATCCCTCTTTGCGAACGAGGGAAATCTCTCCCTTTTGTAAAGGGAGATTAAGAGGGATTTTGGAAACAAAGCTAATTCTGCCTTATCGCGGTAACCTAAAACAGCAAGCCCAACAGCTTCGGGTAAATATGACCGATGCTGAAAGGCGCCTATGGGCAAGAATAAGAATGAACCAATTGAACGAATATCGTTTCTATCGCCAGAAGCCCATCGGCAGATACATAGTCGACTTCTATTGTCCGAAAGCAAAACTGGTTGTTGAAGTTGATGGCGGGCAGCATTTCGACACTAATGCGTGCCGTCAAGATCAAATTAGAGACAACTACCTGAGAACCGTAGGACTAAAAGTGCTCAGGTTTACCAATATTGACGTGCTGACGAATATCGAAGGAGTAGTGGGGAGAATATTGGAGAATTTAGGAGAAGAAATCTCCCTTAGTCCCTCTTTACGAAAGAGGGAGACAGCGAAAATCCCCCTTAATCCCCCTTTGCGAAAGGGGGAAAAGGTGCATCCCTCCGTAAAGGAGAAATAAAACCTCTCCCTTTAGTAAAGGGAGAATGAGAGGGATTTAATCAGAAGCAAAGGGGGTAGGAGAAAGATGGATAAGAAAGAAGCAATCCAATTTTTAAGGGAACAATTGGAAAGAATTCCTCCTCTTGAACAATTACCTTACGACAATAGCGACTACCCTGTGTGGTGTAATGGTATTGAAGACGTATTGGAGAATGTCTTCAATCGTGATTCCGTTGAATATAAAAGGTTTGCAGACGCTCGGGTAGCTTACCGTACAAGCAGTCGTGACCGCAGCGCTGAGAAAAGAGAGTATCTTGATGAGTTAAAGATGCGCAAAACCGCCATCCTATCAATAATACAAAAATATGAGAGATTGGGGATTGAAACGGCTCCAGAAGAACCAAAAGATATGATTAAATCACCTGTCCAATTATTCGACGCAATGAAATTTCATACAAAAGCAGTTGAAGCGAGCAGGGAACTATTTAGAGATGGGCATTATCGAGACGCAATTTATAGGGCTTTTGTCGAGGTCAACAGTCTCGTCAAACGTAAAGCTAACAGTCAACTTGATGGAAAAGGATTAATGTCCACAGCTTTCAGCCTAAGTAATCCACTGATCAAGCTTAATCCTTTAATAACGCAGACTGATAGAGATGAACAGGAAGGTTTTATGTATTTATTCATGGGAGCGATGCAAGGTATTAGAAACCCGAAGGCGCATGAGAATATTATTCAAAATGATCCATATGTAGCTCTGCATCTGATCGGTTTCGCAAGTGTATTGATGCAAACTATCTCTTTTTGGAATGTTGAAGAGGCTTAATTGACCACCAAACCCACTAAAGTGTTAATCATCGGCAGCGGGCCGATTGTCATCGGGCAGGCGGCGGAGTTCGACTATGCCGGAACGCAGGCATGCAAGGCGATGCGTGAAGAAGGCGTCAAATCCGTACTGGTTAACTCCAACCCGGCCACCATTATGACCGACGAAGGTATCGCCGATACTGTCTATATCGAACCGCTGACTGTAGAAATGATCACCCGAATTATCGAGAGGGAACGTCCGGACGGCCTTTTACCCACTCTGGGCGGTCAGACGGGGCTTAACCTTGCCGTGGAGCTGGCAAACGCCGGGGTGCTGGACAAATATAACGTTAAGACGCTGGGAACGCCGATAGAAACGATACGCACGGCGGAAGACAGAGAACTTTTCAAGCAGCTTCTCATCAGCATCGGAGAACCCGTGCCGCCAAGCGCGACGGTGACCAGCCTTGAGGAAGCGAAGAAAATTACCCGGAAGATCGGACTTCCGGTCATTATTCGCCCATCCTTCACCCTGGGCGGAACCGGCGGAGGCATGGCCCATACGTGGGAGGAACTGGAAGCAATCACCACGAACGGGCTTGCGGCCAGTCCGACCCACCAGGTGCTGGTTGAGCAATCGCTCGCGGGTTGGAAAGAAATCGAATACGAGGTAATGCGCGACGCCGCAGACAACTGCATCACGGTCTGCAACATGGAAAACCTCGACCCGATGGGCGTACATACCGGCGACAGCATCGTCGTCGCTCCCAGCCAGACGCTGACCAACAAAGAGTATCAAATGCTGCGCACGGCCAGCTTGAAGATCATCCGTGCCCTGGGCATAGAGGGCGGCTGCAACGTCCAATACGGACTCGATCCCAAGAGCGAAAGATATTTCGTTATCGAGGTCAATCCGAGAGTAAGCCGCAGTTCGGCGCTCGCCAGTAAAGCTACCGGCTACCCTATCGCCCGCGTGGCGGCAAAGATCGCCGCGGGCAAACACCTGGACGAGATCCCCAACGCCGTTACGGGAAAGACGATAGCCTCTTTCGAGCCGGCGCTCGACTACGTGGTGGTGAAGATACCGCGCTGGCCGTTCGACAAATTCGCTTCGGGCGACCGCATTATCGGCACTCAGATGAAGGCCACCGGCGAGGTCATGGCCATCGACCGCACTTTCGAAGCCGCGTTACAGAAAGCGGTACGTTCCCTCGAGTTCGGGAAAAAGTCGTTACTCTGGGAAGACCTGAAGTGGGAGCGAGGCAATGATATCAATACATATCCGCTGGAGCCGACCGACATTCGACTCTGGGCGATAATGGCGGCGCTGCGGCGCGGCATTAAACCCGGGGAAATAGCCAAAAAGACCAATATCGACGTATGGTTCATCAACAAAATGCAGAACATCGTCGCCATGGAAAAGGAGCTGTTGTCGCAGCCGCTCACGCCCGACCTGATGAGGCAGGCAAAACGGCTCGGATTTTCCGACGAGATGATCGGCACGCTGGCCGACAGACTAACCGAGCAGGTAAGGCAGCAACGCCTCGAGTGGAACATCCGCCCGGTCTACAAAATGGTGGATACCTGCGCCGCCGAGTTCGATGCGGCCACGCCTTATTTCTACAGCACCTACGAGCAGGAAAATGAAGCGATAGCCCTCAAAGGCAAAAGCGCGGTGGTCATCGGCAGCGGACCGATAAGGATAGCCCAGGGGATAGAGTTCGATTACTGCTCCGTCCACTCCGCCTGGGCATTGCAGGAAGCCGGCTACAACAGCATCATGGTGAACTCCAATCCGGAAACCGTATCCACCGATTTCGATACTTCCAGCCGGCTCTACTTCGAAGCCCTCGATGAGGAAAGCCTGCGGGACATCCTGGAAAACGAGGGGACGACTGCCGTGCCTCCTTCCATCGTGCAGTTCGGCGGGCAGACAGCGATCAATCTCTCCCAGCCTTTATCGCGGGCCGGATTGCCGTTAATCGGCTCCAGTGCCGACACGATAGACCTGGCCAGCGACCGCGGGAGATTCGAGAATTTCCTCAGCCGGCTCGGCATTCCCCAACCGCCGGGAGCCGGAGTCACCACTATCGAACAGGCGCTCAATACCGCAAAGCGAATCGGCTATCCGGTACTGATCAGGCCCAGTTACGTTCTCGGCGGGCGGGCGATGGAAATCGTCCACGACGCCACCGAACTTGTCCGCTACATGAACCTGGCGATCGAGTTGGATACGAAGCACCCGGTATTGATAGACAAATACCTCGAAGGCAAGGAATGCGAGGTAGATGCGGTCGGGGACGGGGAAACCGTCTTCATTCCCGGCATCATGCAGCATATCGAGAGGGCGGGGGTGCACAGCGGCGACTCGATGGCGGTGTATCCTGGGGTAGACTTAACGGCAGCGGAAATCGACACGATCGTCGATTATACTATCCGCATTGGGTTGGGTATCAAGATAAACGGCTTGATGAACATCCAGTTCGATATCATGAGGGGGCCGGGCGGCTCGCAGGTCTACATCCTGGAAATGAACCCGCGTGCCAGCCGCACCATCCCGTTTATCTCCAAGGTGACGGGCGTGCCCATGGTTAAAATAGCGACTAGGGTAATGCTGGGGCAAAGCCTCAAGCAACAGGGCTACCATATGGGACTGTATAAAAAGCAAAACCTGGTGGCGATCAAAGCCCCGGTGTTTTCGATGTCGAAACTGCTCGGCGTCGATACCTATCTCGGCCCGGAAATGAAGTCGACGGGCGAGGTCATGGGAATCGATTACACGTTCGACAACGCCCTGACCAAAGCATTGCTCGCCGCCGGACTAATGCTGCCGGCGAAAGGGGCGGTGCTTTTCAGCGTGGCGGACAGGGACAAACCGGAGGCTCTGCCGATAATACGCAAATTCGTCTCGATCGGCTACAAAGTCTATGCTACCGAGGGTACGGCGGCGATGATCTCCGCCGCGAAATTACCCGTGACCACTATCACGAAGAAGTTGAACGAGGGGCATCCCAACGTAATCGACGTCGTTCTCGACGGTACGGTCAACGGAGTGGTGAATACCATTACCGGCGGCAGCGTTCCATTCCGCGACGGTTTCAATATCCGCCGGGCCGCGGCGGAGAAACGCATCCCGTGCTATACCTCACTTGATACCGCGCGTGCAGTTGCCGACGCCCTGACCAACGGCCGCCACGCCTATAACGCGCAGCCCCTGCCTGACTACCGCAACAAGGAGCCGCATTGAACCAAGTTAAAGCAACCGTAGTTGCGACTACAGTTTTGCCCGGCAGCCGATACCGCTCCCAGGGACGAACGATTTCGCATATCTCCCTGCTTTTATTAAAATGCCCGGAAATAGCCCGCGAGGCGAAACCGGGGCAGTTCGTCACGATAAAATGCGGCGAAACCCTGCTGCCGCGCCCGTTCAGCGTCCATTGGGTGCAGGGCGACAACATTGCCATCCTATTCAGCGTGTGGGAAGGGGGACAAGGAACGACTTGGCTGGCGAGCCGAAAGGCGAAGGACAAAATCGATGTTTTGGGGCCGCTGGGCAACGGTTTTTCCATCATGCCGGAGGCAAAAAACCTCTTGCTTATCGCCGGAGGCATCGGCATCGCCCCGCTGGCATTTCTTGCCCAGAAGGCTATCGAAAACAATTACCGGGTGACGCTGCTCGAGGGAGGGCATTCTTCAGGCCAGGTGTATCCGAAAAACCTTTTACCGCCGGTTATTAATACTGCTGTGGCTACCGAAAACGGCTCGGCGGGCAAAAAAGGCCGGGTTACCGACCTTATTCCCGAGTATATAAACGGTGCCGACCAGATATTTTCCTGCGGGCCGATGTCGATGTATAAGGACATGTGCCGGCAGAGCGGTACCCTGTTGAAGGGCAAACCGACGCAGGTTTCGTTGGAGGTGGTCATGGGGTGCGGGAGGGGAATCTGCTACGGTTGCACCGTCAAGACGAAGCAGGGGTTGAAAGAAGTCTGCACCGACGGGCCTGTATTCGAGTTGAATGACGTGCTCTGGGACGAACTGGGTTTATAACGCAGAGAAGAGGCCCGCGATGATCGTGACCAGAAGACTGAGCCTGCAAAGCAAGGGTAATAACGACATCATCGAAATCACTCCCCATGTCGAACGCCTTCTCACCGAAACAAAGCTTCTCGCAGGCTCAGTCACGGTGTTTGTCACCGGCTCTACGGCAGGAATCACAACTATCGAACATGAGCCAGGGCTGCTGCTTGATTTCAAAGCAGCATGGGAACGAATCGTCCCGGAAAATATTGACTACGAGCATAACCGTGCCTGGGAAGACGGTAACGGACACTCTCACGTGCGGGCTTCGTTACTCGGGGCTTCTCTGGTTGTGCCGTTCAACGACAAGAAGCTGGTGCTGGGAACGTGGCAGCAGATAGTGCTGGTAGATTTCGACAACCGGCCCCGGTCAAGGGAAGTTGTGGTGCAGGTTACGGGGGAATAAAGGCTCTTTTCAACTTCACCCGACTGGGTCACGGCGAACAATATTTTAACTGAGATTGCCACGCCTCCCGACCGCGTCGGGATGGCTCGCAATGACCGGGAAGAAAGAAAAGCCGGTGGCGAACGAGTGCACAGGCGAGACGCCTATGCCACCATTCTTAAGGGTTATGGAGAACACCTATTTGCCCTGGATCAGAGAGAAGAATTCTGACCGGGTCTTGGAATTGGTGCGAAAGATACCCCGCACGGCTGACGTGACCACGGTACTGCCCGGTTTCTTGATTCCCCGCATGAACATGCAGAGATGCTCGGCATGAATGACCACGCCCACGCCGTCAGGCTCGATGCCCTTGACCATAGCCTCCGCGATCTGGGTAGTCATCCTCTCCTGCATTTGCAGACGCCGGGCAACGATTTCGACGACTCGAGCCAATTTACTGGCACCAACGACTCGTCCTGTGGAATTAGGAATATAGCCGATGTGGGCAACACCATAAAACGGCAGGAGATGGTGTTCGCACATGGAATAGAAAGGGATGTCCCGGATGATAACCATCTCACGGTGCCCTTCCTCAAATCCGGTCTTCAAATCCTCGGCCGGGTCGGCCTGAATGCCGTAGAAAAGCTCGGCGTACATCTCGGCGACGCGCTTTGGGGTGTTGGCTAAACCCGCCCGTGCGGGGTCTTCTCCGATCGCCTTCAAAATCGATGTGATGGCCTTTTTTATAGCCGCTTCGTCGAACAACTTCTTATCCGGTGACAGGTTGAAATTATTTCCAGCCAAGGGCTTTCTCCACGGCGCTTACTTCGGCAGGTAGATTCAAGAACGGTTCGGCATTTTTGAGTACGACTTCCGTATCCTTGAGGCCGTTGCCCGTCACTATACAGACGATATGTTTTCCAGAAAAATCCATTCCCTTCCGGGTAAGCTTGAGCAGACCGGCCAGGGGAGCCGCGGAAGCCGGTTCGCCGAAAATGCCGCCTTTGGTCGCCATGAGTTTGTGGGCGGACAGTATCTCGTCGTCGGTCACGGAATCGATAGACCCGCCCGATTCATCACGGGCCGCCTCAGCTTTCTTCCAGCTTGCCGGATTGCCGATTCGGATAGCGGTGGCAACGGTCTTCGGGTCTTTGATCGGATGTCCTTGCACAATAGGAGAGGCGCCTTCCGCCTGAAAACCCATCATTTTAGGCCTGATCTTTGATTTACCGGTCTGGTTATACTCAACGAAGCCCTTCCAGTAAGCGGTGATGTTGCCGGCATTACCCACCGGTATGAATAAATAATCAGGGGCTTCACCAAGCATGTCGATTATTTCAAAAGCCGCCGTTTTTTGTCCTTCGATACGGTACGGATTGACTGAATTTACCAGCGTGATGGGATGTTTTTCCACGAGGGTGCGAACTATGTTCAGGGCGTCATCGAAATTCCCGCTTAACGCGACGATCTTCGCCCCGTAAATGATTGCCTGCGCCATCTTGCCCTGAGCGATCTTGCCCCCGGGGACGATAATAACGGCCGTAAGACCGAAATGGGCTGCATAGGCAGCCGCCGAGGCGCTGGTATTGCCGGTCGAGGCACACATAATAGCACGGCTGCCCTCTTCCATCGCCTTGGCAACCGCCACAACCATCCCCCGGTCTTTGAAGGACCCGGTGGGGTTACAGCCTTCCAATTTGAAATAGAGCTCTTTGCAGCCGACCTCCGATTCGAGTTGCCGGCAACGAACTAAAGGCGTGTCGCCCTCACCGAGGGTAAGAATAGGCGTTTTTGAAGTGACCGGAAGCCGGTCACGGTATCGGGCAAGGACACCAGATTTCATATTTTTATTTTGTCTTCCTTCACTTCGCTCGAGGACATACTTGTCGCTTTAAAAAGACTGAAATCCCGTACTTGATACGGGAAAACCCCTATATTTATACGCTATTTGAATTGGGAGTGCAACCGAGAACAAACGAGATAAATCAGAAATCCGAATATCGTCCCGATTACATACGGGACGTCCCGCATGAATTTGATGAATCGGGACGAAATCCGAAATGCCGATTCCTCACGTCATGTCCCGATTTCCTTGAGTCATACGGGACGCCGTATGAGGGATAGAATCGGCGCGGCATCCCGAAGGGGCCAAGAATCGGGACAAATTCGAATATTTAAAAAGCTCAAAGGTTAAAGGTTGCAGCCAGCAGTGACAGTTGAGTAGTCTGGATAACGGCTTCGCCGTGTTGTTTCGCGATTGGATTCTCCAAGGATAATCCCTCTTAATCTCCCCTGTATTAGGTACGGGCAGGCTCTTTACAAAAGGGAGAATGGAAAAAGATTTCTCGTTAAAGCGTTTAGCTGCTACCGGGTTTCACGAGGGGGACATTCTGGGCGCAGAGGGGGCAATTTTCCGGGTCGTACGTCGGGGTCAAGCTGCGGAGACAACTGAATAAAGGAACACCGAAGTCTACCGGCGTTTCGGAACGGTCGACGAGTACGCCAATGCCGACAACGAGTCCTTTTTTGGCGGTGACGGCGTCCACTACCTCACGAACGGAACTTCCGGTGGTCAGGATATCATCGACGATCAGGACACGTTCCCCGGGGCTGATACTGAAGCCGCGGCGGAATACCCTTCCCCCTGAGCTGTCTCCTTCGGCTTTGCTCAGAGCTTGCCCCGTACTGGATACGGGGACAGGCTTTTCGGCGAATATGCCCCGCACGGCCAACTGCCGGGCAGTTTCGAAAGCAAGGATAACGCCTCCGGTGGTAGGACCGGCGACAAGCTGGACGTTGTACTTACGGAAAAAACGGGCGAACATGCTGCACAATGCCATCGTGTATTCCGGGAATTGCAGCACCTGGAACTTTTCCCAATATACAGGAGAATGTCTTCCGGAAGCCAGGAGAAAATGCCCTTTAAGCACAGCTCCGGATTTTTCGAACATTCTTTCAACGTCATTGTTCATCGTTTATTCCCTTAACACAGGCGGGACGCCTGTGCCACCATTTTATGGATTGTACGAGCAGCTTATTTTCATACTTCAAAATCGCTATTGAGACGGGCTGGTCGCGTTGCTTACCTGCGCCGACAACCCGAAATTACTGACGAGTCCCCACCGGTCAAGTGGCCAGATCGTCAACCAGGCTTTGCCGACAACGTTCTCTCGGGGAACCGTCCACCCGCGGTGCGAATCATCGGAATTAGCCCGGTTATCGCCCAGGACGAAGTACTGATTGTCCGGCACCTTATCCAGGTGATATGTATAGTTGGGCGGTTCGTTAAGATAAGTCTCTTTCAGTTTGATGCCATTGATACGGACTTCTCCGTTTCTAATGTCGACGGATTCACCGGGTAGACCGATAATACGTTTGATGAAAGGGATAGCGTCCGGATTGGTCGCCAACGGCGGGTGCAATATAATGACGTCGCCGCGCTCGGGAGCGTGAAACCGGTAGACAACCTTGACGACCAACACGCGCTGCCCTTCGTGGAAATTGGGCTCCATGGAGCTTTGCCTTACTACAAAATCCTGAACGGTGAATCTGAGTCCGAAGTAGACTAGGGCCGCTAGCAAAAATGTGGTCAGGACGTCACGGAGAAATGCTTTCATCCATCGTCCGGTCGGGTATTTTGTTCACAAAGTAATTATACTCGATTTGACGGAAGTACCGCTAATTTGTGCCTGACGCCGTCGGTTTGGTTTGACAAACCATTTACGGGTGATGTTTAATGGCGCTGTCATGGACTACATGAAGCAGGCACTTTCTCTGGCGAAGCTGGCTTCCGGCCAGGTAAGTCCTAATCCTGCAGTCGGCGCCATCGTAGTGAAAGACGGTGAGATCGTCGGCCAGGGATACACCCAACCGCCCGGTTCATGGCATGCCGAGATCGTAGCCTTACGGCAAGCTGCGGACAAAGCCCGTGGGGGCGTGCTGTACGTCACACTGGAACCGTGTTGCCATTACGGGCGAACACCGCCCTGTGCCGAAGCAATCGCGGCGGCAGGTATTTCTGAAGTCCACCTCGCGATGACCGACCCCAATCCGCTGGTATGCGGAAAAGGCACCGATAAGCTGGACAGGCAAGGCATCAGGGTGTACGTCGGGGAATACGAGCAAGAAGCCAGGGAAATAAACGAGTCTTACCTCAAATTTGTTACCACCGGCCTGCCTTTCGTAACCGCCAAATTCGCCATCAGCCTGGACGGAAAGATCGCCACCAAGACAGGCGATTCTAAATGGATAAGCGGCGAAGAATCCAGAAGATATGTTCACTATTTAAGATACACCTCGGACGCGGTGATGGCCGGAGTAAATACGGTCCTCGCCGACGATCCGCGTTTGACGTGCCGCTGCAGCGGCACCGGCGGAACGGTCAAAAAGCAGCCGCTGCGGGTGATCGTTGATGCCCAGGGACGCACCCCGCCGACCGCCCAGGTATTCAACAAACCGGGTAACGTCATCCTGGCGGTGGGAAAATCGGTAAAAGCCAAAACCAAGGAAGCCTTCGCTCAGGCCGGAGCCGAGCTACTCGAACTACCGGCGGAAGAAGGCATGGTAGACTTGACCAGCCTGCTCCGTTCTTTAAGCGAGCGACAGATCACCAGCGTCCTGGTGGAAGGCGGCGGTAGCGTACTCGGTTCACTCTTCGATAACAAACTAGTCGATAAAGTCATCGCATTCATCGCTCCGATCGTTATCGGCGGTACTGAAGCCAAAACGGCTGTGGCCGGAAAAGGGGTAGACAGAGTGGCAGAAGCGTTACGGCTGGAGCGGATCCATGTAGAAAGGTTTGGCGACGACATAATGCTCTCCGGCTACGTAAAGCGCTAGACCTTCCCAATAATCATAGTGCAATTCTCCGTTTCACCCTGGAGGCGAGATGTTTACCGGAATAGTCGAAGAAACCGGCACCGTTATATCGAAATTGCCGTCGAAACTGGCGATTCGCGCTCGCGTTGTCATGCCGGAGATTAAGCTCGGCGACAGCATGGCGGTGAACGGCGTGTGTTTGACGGTAACCAGGTTCGACGCCGATTCCTTTGCCGTAGACATCATGCCGGAAACGACGCAACGGACAAACCTCGGCGCGTTAAAGAATGGGGACAAAGTCAACCTGGAGCGCCCCTTAACATTAAACGGCAGGCTAGGCGGACATCTTGTCCAGGGGCATGTCGATGGCACAGGCCGGGTGTCTGCGCTCGAACAAGCCGGCGAGGCATTACTTATTAGAATCGCGACCACCCCGGATATCATGAAGTACGTCGTGGAGAAGGGCTTCATAGCAGTCGACGGAATCAGCCTGACCATTGTGTCCAGGGATACCGGTTCATTTCAAGTGTCCATAGTTGACTTCACACGAAAAAATACGATACTCGGCGAAATAAAGGTCGGCGACACGGTAAACCTCGAAGCGGACATTATCGCCAAGTACGTGGAGCAGTTCAATCACCCGCGCCAGGAGGGAATCACGGCCGATTTCCTTTCCAAGCATGGTTTTGTGGTAAAATAACTTCCTTTCATGGAGTAGATATGGCACTAAACAGCATTCCTGAGGCGATAGAGGACATTAAAGCTGGCAAATTCGTTATCACTGTCGACGATGAGGACAGGGAGAACGAAGGCGACCTGGTAATGGCGGCGGACAAGGTAACCACCGAGGCGATCAATTTCATGGCACAGAAAGCCCGGGGGCTGATTTGCGTTCCTGTAACCGGACACCGTCTCGATGATTTGAAAATACCCTTGATGGTAACCGAGAATACCTCGAAATTCACAACCGCCTTCACCGTTCCGGTAGACGCCAAGAATAACGTCACTACCGGCATATCCGCTGCCGACCGGGCGGAAACAGTAAAGGTACTGATCGATCCGGCGAGCAAGCCGGACGACTTCGCCCGTCCCGGCCATATATTCCCGTTGCGGGCAAAAGAGGGCGGAGTGCTGGTCAGGGCAGGGCACACCGAGGCGATAGTCGACCTCGCCATGATGGCCGGTCTGTATCCGGCGGGCATCATCTGTGAGATCATGAATGAAGACGGCAAAATGGCCCGGCTGCCACAGCTCGAAGTCATGGCCAGGAAATTCGGCCTCAAGATAATCAGTATCGCCGACCTTATCGCTTACCGCCGCCGCCACGAAAAGCTGATACACCGCGTGGCCGAGGCCAAGCTGCCGACCAGATACGGTATTTTCAAGGCGATAGCCTATAAAAGCGATATCGATCCAGACGAACATTTTGCGCTGGTGCTTGGCGACGTAGCCGGAGAAGAACCGGTGCTGGTCAGGGTACACAGCGAGTGTCTCACCGGCGACGTCTTCGGCAGCCTTCGCTGCGACTGCGGCGAGCAGTTGTCCCTCGCCATGGAGAGCATAGCCAGGGAAGGGAAAGGCGTCCTGCTTTATATGAGGCAGGAAGGCCGCGGAATAGGTTTCCACAACAAAGTCCGGGCTTACGAGCTTCAGGACAAGGGACAGGACACCGTCGAAGCCAATATATCGCTCGGCTTCGCCCCGGACTTGCGCGACTATGGCATCGGAGCCCAGATACTAGCCGACCTCGGGTTGCACAATATCCGGCTCCTCACCAATAACCCGAAGAAGGTTGTCGGCCTGGAAGGATACGGCCTTAAAGTAACCGAGACTGTACCCATTATCGTCACGCCTAATCCCCATAATATCCAGTATCTGAAGACCAAGCGTGAAAAGATGGGGCACATGTTCGATATACCTGAAATCAAAGGCAAAAATAAAGGAGGAACCAATGAGTAACCTTTACGAAGGTGCCTTACTTGGCAAAGGACTTAAGATCGGCGTGGTTGTTTCCCGTTTCAACGATTTCATTACCCGGAGGCTATTGGAAGGAGCCCAGGACGCGCTGGTGCGTCACGGAGTTAATGACGCCGACATCGACATCGCCTGGGTGCCTGGTTCGTTCGAGATTCCCTTGATCGCTAAAAAGTTTGCCGATTCAAAGAAATATAACGGCATTATCTGCCTGGGAACGGTGATACGGGGAGCCACACCTCATTCCGAATACATCAACGCCGAGGTCAGCAAGGGAATTGCCCGTATCTCGCTCGACAGCGGCATACCGGTAGCCTTCGGCGTGATTACCGCCGATACGCTGGAACAGGCGATCGAACGGGCCGGGGTTAAGGAAGGAAACAAGGGCTTCGCGGCCGCCGTTGACGCCATCGAGATGGCGAACTTGATGAAGAAAATGGG
>JAUSGV010000153.1 GCA_030648675.1 Dehalococcoidales bacterium | reverse complement strand
CCCACCCCACCATCCCGGCGTGTTGGTAGGGAAGCGGCCGTGAGTGGTCCATAGATAGCCTTCATATTCTTCCAGCCGGAAGTAGTCGGCAATCTCCTCTGGATAGCCGACTCCCTTGAAAACGCCCATGTTCTTTCCGCTGGAAAAAACGAAGGCGTCGTTAATGTTCGTGTTTATCTCCATGACACGATTCACGACGTAATCGTCTTCCGGCACGTTCGCCAGTCGGTGTTTACCTACTTCCAGGAAATAGCGCCAGACCAGGGGCGGATTGACAATGCCGGGTGTGGCCCGGGTGGGAATTTTCTCGGCGTGAACCGCGTCGAAATGGTCTTTCAGGAAAGCCTCAGCATCTTTCTTTCCCTGGGGACTGAGATACATAACGTGAAAGGCGTAAAGATCGGCATAATCCGGGTAAAGCCCGTAAACGGCGAATCCGCCGCCGAGACCGTTACCCCGTACGTGCATATTCGCTATCGCTTTCCTGACGCTCTCCCCGGAAAACCGTTTCCCCGACGTGTCCATAACGCCGAATATCGAACAGGCATCGATAACTTTATCGTCCCGGTAGGGGTTTTGTACCCGGCTAATTTCTTTCATTCTCAAGCTCCAAACTAAAACCTTATTATCACTTCCCGGCTGAGGCGGAAGAACCAGCCAACTGCCGCTCCCAGACGTCCCGGGGGAGTGACGCCAAACCAAAATCGGGCGCCACCAGCTCTTTTTTGAAAGCGGTGACATCCACCTGCTGTTTCATCAAGCTGTGAATGATGCCGGATTTTTCCACGTTACCCGTAAAAGCCAGACCGACAACACGTCCGTCCTTCAGCACGATGCGACGACTGCTTTGATTGTTCCGGCTGGTCAAAATTTCATAACTTTCGTCGGGAGGAAGCACCATTCCCGCCGAAACCACATCAATATCGAAGTAATTCAGCGAGTTCATGGCAGTCCCGCCGGGATACTCGGCGGCGCCTCCGGCCATGTTTGCTCCGGCGACGCGTCCCCCGATGTAGGCATTAGGCCATATCGGAATCACCCGGTTTTGCCCATAAACCGCATCGTAAGCCTCAGCAACATCGCCGCAAGCATAAATGTCGGGAACGGAAGTCATCATATGACGGTCGACCACGATACCACGATTTATCTTTATCTCCGTGCCGACGGCCAGATCGAGGCGGGGTCTCACGCCAATAGCTACAATGACCAGGTCAGCCGGCAGTATCTGCCCGTCATCCAGAGTCACACCTTCTACAGTACCCGCCGGACTACCGTTTATCTTCCCCGAGGTTCGGCCGGTCACGATATTTACTCCGGCAGCCTGCATCTTTTCTGCAACCATTCCCGCCGTTCCGGCATCAAGCATGACATTAAGAATCCAATTTTTCATCTCGATTATCGTCACCTGAGCGCCCCGCTTGACGAGGGCTTCGGTAACGCTCATGCCGATAAGTCCGCCGCCTATAACTACCGCCCGCGGCAATTTTCGGGAAAGGCTGACAAGATATGCATCGATATCTTTAGCATCATCCAGGGCGAGAAACTTAAATACGCCTTTAAGGTCGATCCCTTCCATTTTGGGAACAATAGGCGAGCCGCCGGTCGCTAAAAGCATCTTATCCCAGGTAACTTTGGTCCCACCCTCAATTTCTACATTATGCTCGGAGATATTTAACTTCACCACTTTCTTACCGAGCAATGCCTGGATATTAGTCTGCTCGTAGAAATCCGCCGAACGGAAGAGCATCTTTTCCAGGGGACGCTTGTCGGCCAGGTATTTGGAAATAAGCGGCCGCGAGTAAGCCGGATAAGGCTCGTCGGAGACAATCGTAATTGCTCCCGTCTTATCACCCGAGCGAATCGCTTCAGCGGCGCCAACAGCTCCTGCCGAGTTACCGATGATCAGGTATTTCAAATTTGCTATCTTGGCCATCGCGTTCTCCATATATTTGCCTGATTCTTTCTCTGATCTCTTTTGTCACCCTGAGTCCTGCCGCCTAAGGACGAATGACATAAATACAAAAGGTCATTAAGCCATAGAGATGAAATTGTCAAAAACTTTGAGTCCTAGTTCGCCGCTCTTTTCAGGGTGAAACTGGGTTGCAACAATATTGCCGCAGGTAATAACACTGCTCATGGTGACGCCGTATTGGGTCTGGCCGGCTATGAGCGATTTGTCCCCGGGGTCAGCATAATAGCTGTGGACGAAGTAGAAATTTGCGTTATCCGGAATACCGGTAAACAAAGGGTGATCAACCGTTTTTTTTACCTGATTCCAACCCATGTGCGGGATTTTTACCGTCCCCGGAAGCCTCTTCACTTTTCCCGAAAATATGCCGAGGCACTTTTGCCCGCCATCCTCTTCCGTAGTCGAAAATAGTACCTGTAAACCCAGACAGATGCCGAGGAACGGGCGGTCTTCGGCAATGATATCGCGAATCGCGTTATCCATCCCCTGAGCCTGTAACGCCGTCATGCATGCTGCGGCTGCTCCTACACCAGGCAGAATAACCGCCCTGGCCCTGGCAATGTCTGCGGCACTACTGGTAACGATAGGCTGATTACCTAACCGGATGATCGCATTAACAACGCTGCGCAGGTTACCCGCACCGTAGTCGATTATGGCAATATCTTTTCGCCCCGCCATTAAAACCCCCCGAACTAATTGCCCGTATCCGATTCGATAAGGACTAGAGCCTCATTGGGGCAGTTTGCCACGCAGGCAGGGGTATCGAGACCGTGACAAAGATCGCATTT
>JAUSGV010000152.1 GCA_030648675.1 Dehalococcoidales bacterium | reverse complement strand
CTGGTGAAAAAGGGGGAAACCTTCCGCTCCGCGCACGGGATTGTCGGTAAACTAGTCAGCTTCGCAGTTGCAAAAGACAAAACGCTTGCCGAGTTAAGCTTGGCGGAATACAAGAAGTTCTCTCCTTTATTCTCTAAGGATGTTCTTAATATTACTGTCGAATCATCCTTAGCATCCCGCAACGTTCCGGGCGGCACAGCCCCGGCACAGGTAAGGAAAGCCCTGGCACGCGCGAAACGAATGCTCACCGATAAATAGTCTATGCACACTCCCTTCTCCTCGTGTTGTTAGTCTACTCTTGGATTTTTGCAGCGTATGATAGAAGGGTTGACATCGGACTTATCTAAATGGTTGGATTATCCGCCTTCGCGGATAATGACAATGGGAATCGAAGGTCGAGCTTGTCATTCCCCGCTTCAGGCGGGGAATCCATAAGTCGTCAAGTGCCGCGATTCCATAAGTCGTAAATTATGTATTACGTTTACATTCTGGCAAGCCAGCCGCACGGGACTCTTTATATCGGCGTAACCAACGATCTTATTCGGAGGGTACAGCAGCATCGCGAAGGCCTCGTAGAAGGATTTACCTCGAAATACAAAGTTCACCAATTGGTGCATTATGAACAATGCGAGGATGTTTCCGCCGCTATCTGGCGGGAGAAACGCCTCAAGAAATGGAATCGAGCGTGGAAAATAAGACTAATTGAAAGCGAAAACCCGGCTTGGAAGGATCTATATCCGGATCTATTAAAATAAATGGATTATCCGCCTTCGCGGATAATGACACTCCTCTCCCCTTTTCATTCTCCGGCCTCCCCCTGTCATTCCCCGCTTTGGCGGGAATCCATAACACATACGTGCGGAGAATCCCAGTACCAAATAGCCAATCCCGCCATTTGTCGTACCCGTCCTCTTCCAGTCATTCCCCCCCCTCCCCCTGTCATTCCCCGCGTAGGCGGGGAATCCACAATTCGTACGTGGGTGGAATCCATCACCAAAGTGTTGCGCGTGTTATCGCCTCCAACAAATATCCATACTAAATTAGTACCGTATTACGCCCTTTTTTAACAAAAGGTCTTTGTTTATCTGCAGTACTTTTTGCCGAGTTTGGTTTCGCGTTTTCTTTGCCAGGAACCGTTTAACTACATTCATTATTAGTCACTCCTTGAATTTAAGTCGTCAATCATATATTAAAACGAAAAATACATGAATTAGTTACTAAACGGAGGGACTTTAATTTGGTCTTTCAGATAAAACTGTCCGGGGGTGTAGCGGTAAAACCGTATTACGTTTGAATTGAGGTTGGCGATTTTATTTGATAAGAGTGAAGTTGTCAGGTCGTTTATTCAGAAGTCTTTTTCCCACGAAACGCCCGATGAAGTACGCCATTGATGCCACGGTGATACCCGCCGCCATGTCCAGCACGTAATGCTGCCGCGTCAGTAATGTCGATGCCAAAATCAATGCCGCACCCGCCAGCCATACTAACCGCCATTTTGGTTTCCACCGCGAAAGGTAGAGAAACGACAGCGTGGTATATACGGCGTGCCCGCTTGGGGCGGCATTGTAGACCCTGTCGGTCTGATACAGCAGACGAAGCATGTTGGAGAATACGTCTGTTGCAGTGATTTCGGGTCGGGTCACGAATGTTGGGACGGTTAGATAGATTATGTAGGCGATCCCGGTGGCTAACAGTATCGAAATCGTGTAACTCTCAAACTCGCCGGGTTTCGCCCGAAAAGCTGCCCAAACCGGCAGACCGACGAACAGCACGTCTCCGAACAAATATGGCACTATGGCCGACGGCAACAACGGGACGAGCCGGTCGATCGGTAACGATAGTTGCATCCCGCCGTGGGCAACCCGGTTTATGGGAAAATACAGCGCCAGTGATACTAGAATGACCGTTAACCAGAAAAATCTGCGGCGTGGCATCGTTCGACATCCGTGAAGAAAGACTTTGGTATTCGACCGAATCGTAACACCTGCCTGATTACAATATCAAACTGTGAGTCATTGAACCGGAATAAAGATTAGAAGGGCTTGCCGTCTAAAAATAAAAAGCACCTCTCAATGAGAGGTGCTTTTGTTTTTTAATTTTGATTATTCGTGCTTATGATTTGTCCCGATTCACTTCGTTCATACGGGATGCCGTATGACATCAGGAATCGGCATTTCGGATTTTGCCCCGCTGGGCACCCCGTTTGGAAATCGGGGCGATATTCGGATTTCGGATTTTCTCCGTTTGTTATTGTCTGTTGGGATTTGGAAATTGTTTGTTTTTTGTATCTTGGTTCTTTTATCTTTTATCTTTGCTCTTTTATCTTGAATCTTGTTTCTACGCCGCTTGTTTCGTCAGCTTATTCTGTGTGCGTATGCAGCGCGTGCACAGTGTGACCCTTTTTGCTTCTCCGCCTACCTGGATGGTGGTGGCGTGAATGTTTGGCATCGACCGCTTATTTGTCCGCCGCTTCGAATGGCTGACGTTATGCCCGTATAAGGGAATTTTCCCGCAAATATCGCACTTCAAATGAGTTTCTCCTTGACCCTAACGATGACTTTTTGGTAATATGACCAGCCAACTATGTTATCACAGCCCTACCTGGAATGGCAAGAGGTGAAGATATGAAGGCAGCTGACTCGATCTCCGGACAACAACTGCGGGATATGCTCTCTACAGCCACTAACTGGCTGGAAAAAAGCTCTACCGAAATCGATGCCCTGAACGTGTTCCCGGTGCCCGACGGCGATACCGGAACCAACATGCTTTTGACGATGCGGTCCAGCGTCGAAGAAGCTTACCGTGCTCCTGATTCCTCTGCCTCCGCTGTCGCTCAGGCCTTTGCCAAAGGCGCCTTACTGGGAGCGCGTGGTAACAGCGGCGTTATCCTTTCTCAGATATGCCGCGGCCTGGCCCAGGGCCTCAAGAACAAAGAATCATTCTCTGCTATCGATCTCGCTGACGCTCTTAAACAGGCATCAGTTTCCGCTTATAAAGGGATCAGTAATCCTGTCGAGGGTACGATCCTTACCGTTATGAAAGACGCGGCCGCTGCTGCCGACGAACAGGTAAACAACGGTGTTACCAGCCTGGTAGAGGTTATGGAGGCCGCCGTTAATGCAGCCGCTGAATCTGTAGCCAATACTCCCAAGCTGCTTCCTATTTTGCGCAAGTCCGGCGTTGTCGATGCCGGCGGCCAGGGTTTGTATACTATTCTTGACGGCGTGCTGCGTTATCTGAGAGGGGAAGCCGAACAGATGCAGTTTCGCAAACCGCAATTGGTGGCGAGCAGCTTGCCGCAGCAGGGACGGGTTCAGCCTCCATCCCCGGTCGACGAAGTTCCGTACGGTTATTGCACCGAGTTTATGCTGCAAGGTGAAAAACTTGTCAGCGATGCCATCAGAAACCGACTGGAAAAGAAAGGACAGTCTCTTATCGTTGTCGGCGACGATAATACCGTTCGGGTCCACATTCACACCAACGACCCCGGTAGCATCGTTAGTTACGCTGCCAAGCTTGGTACTATGCATCAGATCAGTATCCGTAATATGGACGAGCAGTACCAGGACTTCCTGGAAATGCAAAAGGAGCGCGGTGTAGCCGTCGAAACCGGCACCGTGGCCGTGGTTACCGGAGATGGTTTGGCCGACGTCTTTACCAGTCTGGGTGTGGCCGCCATCGTTCCCGGCGGGCAAACTATGAACCCCAGTACCAAGGAAATTCTCCAGGCGGTGAAATCGGTCGTCGCCGAAAAAATATTTATACTGCCAAATAATAAAAATGTCGTTCTCACCGCTAAGCAGGTGCACTCGCTGACGGGCAAAGTTATCGAGGTCATCCCGACTGAGACTATTCCCCAGGGTATTGCCGCCCTTCTGTCTTTCGACTATGAGGCTGATTTCGAGACAAACACGAAATTGATGACCGAGGCGAAAGACAGGGTCAAAACCATCGAGATAACCAGGGCGGTGCGTTCCGCCCAGTTGAACAAGTTGAAGATTAGGAAGAAGCAGGTCATCGGGCTTCTGAACGGGGAACTGCTGGAGGCAGGCAGCGAGCCTCGTGATGTCCTGGATAAGATACTGGGTAAACTGAATTTGAAGACGGCGGAAATAGTGACCGTATACTATGGTGCCGATACCCCTGCTGATGAAGCCGAGCGTGTCAGCACCGGCATACATGACCAATATCCCAATCTGCAGGTAGAAGTCGTAAGAGGTGGCCAGCCGCATTATAACTACATCGTGTCTGTCGAATAGAGAAATACTTTGTTGAGGGCTTGAAAGAATGGTAAAGATTGTCACCGACAGCCTATCGGACATTACCAGCGATGTTGCTCAGGGATTGGGCATAACCGTGGTGCCGCTGACCGTACTTTTCGGTCACGAAGCGTATCTCGACAGAGTGACGATCACTACCGACGAATTCTACCGGCGGCTGATCAACGGCTCGGTCTGGCCGACGACAACTCAACCGACGCCGAAGGCTTTCGCCGACGTCTATGATAAGCTGGCTGCGGAAACCGATGAGATTCTCGTGATCACCCTGTCTTCAAAAATGAGCGGCACTTACCAATCGGCCACCGGCGGCAAGAGTATGATAACGAAAAAGGTCCACGTCGAAGTCATCGATTCGCAAACCGTGGCGATGGGGTTAGGACTCGTCGTCCTGGCGGCGGCGAAAAAAGCCCAGGACGGAGCTACGCTAAACGAACTGACCGATTTTGTGCATCATGCCTTGGAGCGCTCGCATCTAATAATCTATTTCGATACCCTTAAGTACCTGGCCAAAGGGGGCCGGATCGGCAAAGCTAGCGGACTGCTGGGTTCGCTGCTTTCCGTGAAACCCATAGCCACGGTAAAGGACGGTGAGATAACCCCG
>JAUSGV010000137.1 GCA_030648675.1 Dehalococcoidales bacterium | reverse complement strand
CCCCACTCCCATCCCCCAATCCCCAATCCCTCTGTCGTTCGGCGTTTTGATATTTTATATTTGATTTTTTATTTTGTAGCTTTAAATTCCCTCTCCCCTTTGACTTATAGCCTCGTTTGTATTAAACTAATATCTAGTCTTATGAAATTTGCCTTGTGTCCTCAGAAATACCGGCTCTAACGCTGGACCGATTTTCCTCTGGTCCAAACCTCCGTTTATTCTAATGCTGCCCGCATTTTACAGGTGTTGAATTATGGCCGAAATTGTTGATCAAAAAGTGAATACTGCGCCCGGGATGATGTACCGGAACGATATCCGGAACATCGTCATTATTGCCCACGTCGACCACGGCAAGACGACTCTTGTCGATGCCCTGCTCAAGCAGAGCCATATCTTTCGCGATAACCAGGCGGTGGCCGAGTGCGTCATGGACAGTAATGACCTTGAGCGCGAGAGGGGTATCACCATCCTTGCCAAGAATACCGCCGTACTTTACAAGGGCGTCAAGATAAATATCATCGATACCCCCGGCCATGCCGATTTCAGCGGCGAGGTAGAGCGGGTTATTAATATGGCGGACGGCTGCCTGCTTCTGGTCGACGCGGTAGAAGGCCCCATGCCTCAAACCCGGTTCGTCTTGCAGCAGGCCCTTGCCAAGGGACTCAAACCGATCGTAGTCGTCAATAAGGTTGAACGGGAAAATGCACGCATCGACCAGACACTGCATCTTACCCAGGACCTTTTTCTTGAATTGGCCACAACCGGCGACCAATTGGATTTCCCGGTATTATATGCCAGCGGCCGGGAGGGTTTTGCCTCCAACGAGCCTGGTACGCCTGGCAAAGATATGGAACCTCTTTTTGAAGCTATCCTGAACAAAGTTCCCCCGCCGGTGATTGAGGAAGGTCCCTTTCAGATGCTGGCGTCGAACCTGGATTACGATACCCATAAAGGGAAATTGACTATTGGCAGAATTCATCGCGGCTCCATTGCCCCTCACGATACGGTAGTGAGAATCGATGCCGATGGCAACACTACTAACCACGAAGTCAGTGTAGTCTTCACCACCCTCGGATTGAAGCGAACGGAGGTTGAATCGGCTCGGGCGGGAGATATCGTCACTCTTGCCGGCATCGATCGCATCAACATCGGTGATACCCTGGCTAGCCCTGATGCTCCCGAAGCCCTGCCCAGAATCGAAATCGGCGAGCCGACGGTCGAGATGACCTTCGGCGTCAATTCATCGCCCTTCGCCGGACGGGAAGGTAAATTCTGTACCACGCGGCAGATCAGGGAAAGGCTCTACCGGGAGCTTGAAACCAATCTGAGTCTCCGGGTCCAGGACGGAGAAACGTCGGACGTTTTCCGAGTCTCGGGGAGAGGCGAACTCCATCTCGCCGTTTTGGTAGAGAACATGCGTAGGGAAGGGTACGAAATGGCCCTCTCGAAACCCGAAGCCATCGTGAAAGAAATAAATGGCAAACTTATGGAGCCTGTAGAAGACCTTTTCATCGATACCAAAGAAGAGCACATCGGTATTATCAGCGAGATGCTGGGTAAACGTAAAGCCAGGCTTACCAACATGATCCACGACAACGTCGGAAATGTACGTCTCGAATACCGCATTCCGACGCGTGGTCTAATTGGTTTCCGTGGTGATTTCCTGACCGCCACTCGCGGCTCCGGCATTATGAACACCCAGTTCCTGGCCTATGAACCCTATCTCGGTGAGATAAGCTCCAGCCGCAACGGCGTTATGGTGGCGTCCGAAGCCGGCATTGTTTGCGCCAATGGGTTAAGCAATGCTCAGGGGCGAGGGCTTACCTTCATCGATCCGGGTACCTCGGTCTACGAGGGGATGATTGTCGGCTTGCACGCTCGCCAGCAGGATATCGCCGTCAACGTCTGCAAAGAAAAGAAACTGACTAATATGCGGTCGTCCACGTCGGATATCGCGATCAAGCTGACCCCGCCCGTGAAAATGAGCCTGGAGCAATCCATCGACTTCATTAACCGGGATGAGCTTGTTGAAGTCACTCCCGAGAGCATCCGTCTGCGGAAGAAGATTCTGACTGAAACCCAGCGCTTGAGAGCCAGAAAATCGGCCGAAGGATAGGCATCCTTTCACCCCTCAAGAATGTTCCTCTCCCTTGACGGGAGAGGGTGAAAATTATCTTCACCCTTTGTCACTCCCGCCTGCCCCTTGTCATTCTCCGCCGTTCTCTTATTGTCATCCCGTACTTGATACGGGATCCAGCGTCTCCAGTCCCTAAATTCCCAGTCCCCAGTCCCCAGTGCCGCCGTAGCGGCATGCCGTATGACGTTAAGGAATCGGCATCTCTAGCCCCTGGTGTCCAGTCCCAAATTCCCGGCCCCAATCCCCAATCCCAAGTCCCCACCCTAGCCAGCGTTCCCACAGCACCGGCTAAAACGATAAAAATGATTTCCTGCAAATTACCCTCCTATCCCACATAACAAAAAAGCCTCTACCGGAAAAACCAGTAGAAGCTATCAGTCCTTCTCAGAAGGACGGTTTCAGGTGAGCTTCATCACCTTTTTTATTTTCTAACATTTTACATAAACAGCCGTGTTCTGTAAACATTCGCTATAAAATCCCTATGAGCACAAAACGAGCGACTCTGGATTCCGGAACAAGTCCGGAATGGTTTTGAATTTGTAGTTTGGTTATTGGTCATTGTTTGGTTTTTGTCCCGATTCTTAACACCTTCGGGATGCCGCATGACGCCAGGAATCGGCATATCTTGGGATTTGGTTATTCGTGCGTGTTTTGATTTTGCCCCGCAGGGCATCCCGCATACAAATCAGGACGTGCTTCGGATTTTCTTTAGTTACCCCGCATCTAATAATATTTCTCTATCCCCCCATATCCGATAACCTTATTCTGTTCTGACTTCTTGATGAAGTTATTTAGCCTTCTCCTGAACTCATCCGGTCTGTTACGGGCACCCTCGATATAGGCGATTCGGATTCTCCGGTACGCAGGAGAAAAATTCTGAAAGTTGTTCCATGCTTTGCTGTTCTGGTGGATTGCCTGGATGATATCGGGGGGAAAGCCGAAATCCTTTCCAAGAACCTTCTCGACTGAGGCGAGCACCGAAGGGTGGAGACGGCCTTCTTTCAATAGCGTTTTTAGTCTCTCCTTATTTGCTTGAGAGTATTCGCTATTAGGTTTCCGGGGCGAGAAACGCTGGGCGGACGAATCCGCGCCGAAGTGCTTTACGATGCTGTCTATCCAGCCGAAGCAGAGGGCCTCCTCTACGGCGTCATTGTATGGTATTCGCTGCTTGCCTGAGTCTTTACCTGGAAATATCAGCCAGATTTCTGGTTCCTTGTCGAAATGGGCGGCCAGCCATTCCCGCCATTCTTTTCTGTCTTTGACGTAGAGGGTATTCCCGATGTCCATAGGCTCAGTTTAACACCTCTTTTTCCATTGTGCAGCAAATTCTGGCCTCAAATCGAATGAGAAGCATAACCTTATCAAGAGCGATTCGTTATAATGAATGGGACGTCGCTGCAACGAGGCCTTCTCTTGAAAGGAGTTAGAATGGCGGCAAAGTACCAAAAACAACTCTGTTATGTTCTTAGCCTGTGGTTGATACTATTCAGCCTGAGCGGATGCCGGATGCCGGCGGGAACAACACTTATTTCCGGAGGTTACGGTTACACGGTCGGTGATATTGTGCATATGGACACTGCAAGAACCCCGGCGGTTGGCGATGTTGTTCAATATAACGCTCGAATAAATAATAGCGACTTCGGTAGCTTTGGGCCAGGTATATATCTCGCAAAAATTACTGCCATTCCCGGAGATAGTGTAGTTTTTTATCAAACTTACTATGAGACTAACGGGATTAAAGTCCAGCCGGGAGGCCTTGCCAGTGCGATTTGGGGTAGCCAGCAGTTCGATAACATAACCGGTATGAGTATGACGGTTCCGGAAGCGGAGTTCCTGACTGATAAATTTATTGGCTACGAGTACCGGAGTGCCGCAGCGAATTCTTCTTTCCCTGGCTATGTCCGTTATACCGTCAAACGAAAGGCAATAATCGGCGTAATAACCGAAAAAGTCGGACACGACCAAAAATTCGAAGACCGGCAAAAGAACGTCGTCTATTAGGCATCTCCTCGACCCCTAGCCCCTAACCCCTAATCCCCAATCCCCAATCCCCAATCCCCAATCCCTAACCCGGCGCCATTGGCAAGCTGAATATCAAAATCCCGAATTTGAACTTACACAATTAGTTATGTATAATTATTGTGGAATGAGATGTGGAGTAATGTGATGGTCAAGAAAGTAATACAAGTTCCGGTAGATGAGGAATTGCTTACCTCTCTGGACAAACTATCCAAGAAGCAATGTAAAGCGAGGTCAGTGTTGATTCGTGAAGCGTGTCAACATTACTTGGCGCAAGTGGAAACAGACGAGCTGGACAGACTATATCAGCAAGGTTACGAGAGATTACCTGAAGAACCAGAAGTCGGAGATGCCCAGATAGCTCTGGTCGGTGAGATTCTGCCCCGGGAGTCATGGTAAATGCGCCGCGGCGAGGTATGGTGGGCGGAGTTACCCCAACCTGCCGGAAAACGGCCGGTTGTCTTGCTGTCGAGGGACCTCGCCTACGCGGTGAGAACGTCAGTTTCCGTTTGTATGGT
>JAUSGV010000114.1 GCA_030648675.1 Dehalococcoidales bacterium | reverse complement strand
GAAGAACTTTTCCGTGCCTATCCCGGGCAAATTGCCGCCGTCATTGTCGAACCGGTCGCGGCGAACATGGGGGTGGTAACCCCCGCTCCGGGTTTTCTGGCGGGTTTGCGCGAACTGACAAAGAAGTCGGGCGCGCTGCTCATCTTCGACGAGGTCATTTCCGGCTTTCGCCTGGCTTACGGCGGGGCACAAGCCGTTTACAAAATTATCCCCGACCTTACCTGTCTGGGCAAAATAATCGGCGGTGGATTGCCTGTCGGTGCTTATGGCGGGCGGCGTGACATAATGTCGTTGATGGCCCCGCTCGGTCCGGTTTATCAGGCCGGTACGCTTTCCGGGAACCCGCTGGCCGTTACGGCCGGCATTGAAACGCTTAAAGTTCTTAAGCAGCCGGGGGTCTACAAACAATTGGAGAAAAAAGCGGCAGCGCTCGAAGAGGGTTTTGTTAAAGCAGCATCGAAAGCCGATACCAGCCTTTGTATTTCGCGCGCCGGCTCTTTGCTGACGGCGTTTTTCACACCCGATGCCGTGACGGACTACGACTCGGCTAAAAAGTCGGATACAGCCCTCTACGCTAAATTCTTCTGGAAGATGATCGAAGAAGGGATCTACTGGCCGCCGTCGGAGTTCGAAGCGGCGTTCGTTTCACTGGCGCACAGCGACGAGGATATCCAGTTTACCATTGAGGCAATTGCCAAATCGTTGAAGTCTGTGAAGGATGCTCGTTAAATCAGAACCTATGAAGTTGTCTTTGCGAGGGCGAAGCCCGTGGTAATCTCGGTGAATCGGTGTAGATTCCCTTATCGAAGAAGTCGAGTAAGATCGTTCTAAATTGGTACCGATTGCTTTAATTGTTCGATTTGCTCTACTACCTTTTTTACTTGTACCAGTTCGAGGCTTTTCGATTTAATTCCCTCAAGCGCTAGCCAGACCAATGCTTCACTTCGATTTTCAAACTTGCCCACTTCTACAAGTATTTTAATGGCCTCAGAAATATCAGAGGGAAGAAGAATTGTCATTGGTTTGTCACAGTTGGGCAGGGGTACCTTGGAGGTATAACTATCAGGGGAGAATCGCATCGGTCTTCCACTAGCCCTGATACCGGGCATTCGTCCCTCTCGTACTTCTTTCATAAGGGTTGTAGCCAGAGAGAAAATGGGGTCCTTGGAGGCGCTGCCACAAAGACCTTGGTCGAGAGCCATTTTGGCATATTCTCTAGCCGTTAGCCCTGGTTTCGCTTTTATAAGGCCGGGGAATACTTTTTTGGATCCCGTAATACGTTTCTGCATTTGGTCTTCTCCTTAGGTCAATTTGCCTATATTATAATATAAACTTAAAGTTTGTCAATATTATTGTATTGGGTTTATCCAATATATTATATTGCTGGCTAAAAACAAAGGGGGGCAAACAGCTTATTCCCAGGTAGTATTGCAATTGACAAACCCGTTCATCTCATTAGATAATAAGACGTAAGAATACAGACATCCGAAATCTAACAAAGGGGGTAAGTTATGAGTGAGAAAAAAGCGGCCGATGTCGTGCTTCGTCCGAAACGTCAGGTAACCCTTCCAAGGGACATATGTAACCAGCTAGGCATTGAGCCTGGTGACGTGCTGGAATTGCTAGTTGAAGACTCTAATCTTATTGCTAAGCCGAGAAAAAGCGCGGCTCTGGAAGCGCTGAAGGAGATTCAACAGGCTTTCCAACGTTCTGGAATTACCGAAGAAAAACTTCAAGAGGCTGGGCGTCGGGCAAGGCAAGAAATAGCCAAAGAGCGATACAGTGCCAAAGTCTAAACATCGAGTTTTTCTGGACAGCAATGTAATTTTCTCAGGGCTTTATTCTCCTGAAGGAGCCCCGGGTATCATCCTTGAGCATTTCTTAAAAGGAAATATCAGAGTGGTTGTGTCACAGCAAGTATTGGAAGAAGTGATTCGTACTATTAATGAGAAGTTACCCTATTCGCTTCCTACCCTGAGGAGACTCCTGATAAACACACCTCCCGAGGTGGCAGCGGACCCTCAATTACCAGAAATAAAGTTTTGGACAAAGATACTCCACCTTGGAGATGCGGCTATCCTGGCGGCGGCAATAGCTGCCCATCCCAACTACTTCATTACCGGGGATAGGCACTTTACCGAGAATTCCGATATCATCAAAAAGACAGGATTGACCATCGTTACGCCAGCACAGTTTTTGAAAGTCATGCAATAGGGTTCATGAACGCCTGCCCTAAAGAGTTAATGCTTTCCTCGCCTCGATCAGCTTGAAAATACCCCAGCCGGCATCGGTAATCTTTTCGATAAGAAGGCCGCTTTTCGCGACGTTCTCCACCGTTTTCCGGTTGATATTATCGCCGAAAATTCTCAGCACCACCGGATTCATTGCATTCATCAGCCAGGCGAGAAACCGGTTAGAGCTGATGACATGGTCCAGCAGGAGAGCTTTGCCGCCTGGTTTAACCACCCGTGCCACCTCCCTTAGGCCACGGACCGGGTCGGGAACTGAACAGAAGACCAGAGAGGCCACCACAATATCGAAAGCCAAGGGCCTGCACATCCACTAACAGCAAGCGGAACTTTGAATATTTAAGAGGAAACGAAATACCATTGCTATTGAAACGGGTTTATGTAATAATTCTGTGTCCGTATGCGTACCCTTATGTCCGTTTCAGGACTCTATTAAGAAGCTAATGAACAGCACATGGGGAGGGCAAGGTGAAATTTCCTAACTGGAAACGCTTCACAGTCTGGTTGAATGGTAGAGCGAAAATCGAACTCCGGCTAATCAATTATAAGCCGGTATGGTTCTACTTGGCCAAGTGTAGAAAGCATGGATATTTTACCGATTCGCTCCATGGTCCTAAAAAATATATGAATTGCCCCCAGTGTTTAGATGAGTCATCGAGGGTATCACCAATCCGACTTGACTGAAGCGTAATTATGGAAAGGAAAATATATATCGAAGCGCCTTCCCCCGAATGGATTAAGGACTTGTGGCATTACCTGGATACTGGGGACGGGACAACTTGCCTCATTAAGGAAACATGTGAACGCAGGCGAAACGGTTGGTGTGCGTGTGACTGCGAAGCGAAGATTCGTAAAGCCTATGACATCGCCATGTCTACCCAATCTGAACACGCCTTTAAGAAACTGGTTAATGATATCCTTCCGTTACCATGGGTACCGTGCCGGCCGTTTGAAGCGGTACAGATGATGGCAACCCGATATCTGGAGCAATCAGGGTTATCTGAGCCGCCGGTAACATCCGAAATTATTAAGCAACTTCATTTTGACCTTCCGGTAGAAATCCGCGAAGTACCATTGAAATCTGTTCGCGGCGCTATCTGGCGACTGCAGGATACCTACATCATGCACGTCAACATTAAAGACCCACCTGGGAAGAAAACAGCAACAGTGTTTCACGAGATGTTTCAAATAGCATCTCATAGGGAGGCCAAAGTATTTCTTCAGGGATGGCAATTTGATAACGGTTTCTTCAATGTATTGCTCGCTGACTATTTTGCGATGGCTATGTTGATGCCTGAAATTTGGATTAAAAAATACTGGCTGCAGGTACACAACTTGAGCCGTATGGCTGAAATCTTTCAAGTCAGCGAAGTTGTTATGTGGATAAGATTAGTAATGCAAGGGAGAATCTGAAATCTCAGACACAACGGAGACCATTACATATTCTTGCATGCATGGGCAAATGCTGTTATTATCATGATATTGTGGGAAGTGGAAATTATTCATCAGGTGGGGAGGGAGAAGAGCTTAAGTCATTCCTACAAGAACTGATGCGCAGACGTAGGGTGCTTCCAAGCCAACTAGCTACGGAATTAGGTATTTCCCACGCTACCATAAGTCGCTGGCTTTCCGGTCGTGATACACCCAGTGTGAAGTCTTGCCGTAAGCTGGCCGACTATGACGAAATACCCGTCGAGAGGGTCTTGACCATTGCTGGGCATCTGCCGAAGGCTTCTGAGGATAAGTCGGACCGCTTGCCTGTGTTCCGCGAATATGCCCGGCAGAAATACTCCGCCGAACTCGACGAGGATCTAATTACCATGATTGATGACCTGATTGAACGGCGACGACAGAGAAAGTTAGATACTAACAGAGCCGAACCAGAAAGCTGACCTCTGAGATTACCTGAGTCCTGAACTGTGGGAGCAGAGCCGCACAGCTTGGCCAAACTAGCAGCAAAGATTAAAGCGAAGGCCCCAAGTTTGATTCGGGATTACTTCATTACAAGTGATGGCACTTTATTGATAATTCCGATATAGTCAAGAGGCAGGATTGACCATCGTCACGTCGGCACAGTTTTTATCCCTTCTTTTCAAACAGGAGTTCGGGAACTGTCCCCCTTTCCACCCTAGAAAATTGCCCTCTTCCTCGCCTCAATCAATTTGAAGATGCCCCCGCCACCAAGGTCGGTAACCTTTTCCACCACCAACCCGCTTCTCGCGACATTCTCCACCGTTTTCCGGTTAAAGTTCTCACCGAAAAGCTTTCTAGTGAAAGGATTTACGGCCTGCATCATCAAAGCAAGGTAAAGGTTCGAGCTTAGAACGTGTTCCAGGAGGACAACCTTTCCGTTTCGCTTAACTACTCTTTCTATTTCTTTCAGTCCCCGCACCGGGTCGGGAACGGAACAGAAGACCAGAGAAGCCACCACCGTATCGAAAGAATTGTCCTTGAAACCGAGGTTCTGGGCGTCCATGAGCAACAATCGTCCGGCGACGGCTTTGTCCTCGGCTCTTTCCTTCGCTCGTGCCAGCATTTTGTCGCTGACGTCTATTCCCGTTACTTCGGTTCCCGGAGGGTAGTAAGAAAAGTTGCCGCCCGTGCCGACGCCAATCTCCAGGATGCGGCGGCCTTCGACTTTGGCCCACAGCATTTCCCGCCAGAAGCGAAACCGGATGGATCGCCGCTCGATGAAATCGTAAAGATGAGCGAACCGGTCGTAGCTGCGCTTTACTGCTGCGGTGGCTTTGTTTCCGTCGTCGATTTCAGAATCTCCTTTGATGTGATCTAAATATTTCCTCTCCCTCGATGGGAGAGGATTTAAGGTGAGGGTGTTAACGATATGACATTATTATAACGTTTTGCCCTGAATCGTTGACCGTGATTTTTACCTGTGATAGAAATGACAATATGGGTTTACTTTATTAAACCCATTCCGTGCTTGACACGGAATCCAGAATAGTCTGAGGGACAATGAAGTAGCTGGATACCGGCCTTCGCCGGTATGACACCTTTGGTATGCGCGGGCAGAAGGGGCAAAGTAAAGGCGATGTCAGTAGAACTTAACATCATGTTCGGCGGTGAGGCCGGGCAGGGGCTGCAGTCGGTGGGTTTTATCCTGGCCAGGGCTTTTGCCCGCGGCGGCTATCATGTCTTCGCCGACCAGGACTATGAGTCCAGGATCAGGGGCGGACACAGCTTTTTCCGGGTCAGGGCAAGTGACGTGCCTGTTGCCGCAGTCCTGGAGCCGCTGGATTTCCTGGTGGCTTTGAACCGCGAGACCATAGACCTGCACCGCGGCGAACTCGGTCCCGACGGCGTTATCATTTTCGACGGCGACCAAATTGCAAATGTAGAAGGCGAAAAATTGTTCGCTGTCCCCCTGACAAAACTCGCGGAAAACGCCGGCGGTAAAGTCATGGCAAACACCGTGGCCCTTGGAGCGGCTTTGGGGCTGGTGGGTTACGGCCCGGAGATATTGAACCAAATACTTCGTGAGACCTTTGCCGGCAACGTCGGCGAGTCCAACGTAAAGGCAGCCGCTGCCGGTTACGATTATGCGAAGCAGAATTTTACCGGGAAGATTCCCCCCGGCAAGGGAAATCTCAAGCCGGTGAGCGATGTTAAACGCATGCTGCTTACCGGTACCGACGCAATCTCCCTCGGTGCTATTGCCGCCGGCTGCAAATTCATGGCCGGGTATCCGATGACCCCTACCACGCCCATAATCGAATATCTGGCATCGAAGGCAAAAGAGTTTGGGCTTGTTGTCGTTCAGGCGGAAGATGAGATTTCCGCGATCAATATGGCCGTGGGCGCCGCTTATACCGGTGTCAGAGCGATGACCGCTACTTCGGGGAGCGGTTTTTGCCTTATGGTGGAAGGAATATGTCTCGCCGGCATCACGGAAACGCCGGTAGTTGTCGTCCTCGGCCAGCGTCCGGGGCCGGCAGTCGGACTGCCTACCCGCACGGCACAGGAAGAGCTGGAATTTGCTATTCACGCGGGCTCCGGCGAGTTCCCCCGGGCAGTCCTTGCACCGACGACCATCGAAGACAGTTTCTGGCTGACGGTCAAGGCGTTCAATCTAGCGGAAAAATACCAGACCCCCGTTATTCTTTTGACCGACCATCATTTGGCCACTTCCTATGCAACCGTGCCCCCTTTCGACCTGGCGAAAGTCACCATCGACCGGGGCGTGTTGTTCCCGGACCAGGCCGGCGCTAAACCGGAAGAATATAAAAGGCATAAGGTCACCGAATCGGGCATTTCGCCGCGAGCTTTCCCGGGGCAAAGCACGGCGCTGGTCGTGACCGATTCCGACGCTCATGATGAAGCCGGACACCTCATAGAAGACGCCGCTACCAGGAGTGCGCAAGTGGAAAAGCGCCAGCGTAAGATGGACGGGCTGAAAAAAGAAATCGCGCCGCCTCAACTTTACGGACCGGAAAAAGCTGACATCACGCTTATCGGCTGGGGAAGTACCCGCGGTGCTATCCAGGAAGCGGTGGATATTTTACATAATGACGGGGCCAGCGTGAATTCAATTCATTTTGCGGATGTTTGGCCTTTTCCGGCGGAGGCGGCGGCAGCCGTACTTGCCGGCGCCAGGAAAACCTACGTGATTGAGAATAACATTACCGGGCAACTGGCTCACCTTATCCGGGCGGAAACCGGCCGGAAGGTCGACGGCCGTATTTTGAAGTATGACGGCAGGCCTTTTACACCGGCTAATATCGCCGATAGGGTGCGGAAGGGAGAGGTATCGCCATGGTAAACATTAATGACTACGCCGGGCTTACCCCGGCCTGGTGTGCGGGATGCGGCAACTTCGGCATCCTGAATGCCTTTAAAAAAGCCATGGTCGGTTTGAATCTTGAGCCAGACCGTATCCTGCTGGTTTCCGGCATCGGCCAGGCGGGTAAATTACCGCACTATACGCGGGGAAACGTCTTTAACTCTCTACACGGCCGTCCGATACCTGTGGCTGTAGCTGCGAAGATGGTCAACCACGAGCTTATCGTTATTGCCGTCAGCGGAGACGGCGATGCCTATGGCGAAGGCGGCAATCATTTCCTTCATGCGGTGCGTCGCAACCACGATATCACTTACCTCGTGCATGACAACCAGGTCTATGCTTTGACCAAAGGACAGGCGTCACCGACCAGCGAGCCCGGCTACGTCACGCGGACGACCCTTGAAGGGGCTCCTTCGCCGGTCAACCCGCTGGCTCTGGCAATCGTTACCGGAGCCGGTTTTGTCGCCCGTTCCTTCGCGGGAGATCTGGAACACCTGGCGGAGATGATAAAGAGGGGCATTCGCCATCGCGGCTTCGCCCTTATCGACATTCTTCAGCCCTGTGTTACGTTTAACCGGGTGAACACTTTCGACTGGTACCGGCAGCGGGTTTACAAGCTGGACGAAACAAAATACAATACGGGGGATAAAGTGGCTGCTATCAGCAAGGCCATGGAATGGGGCGAACGCATCCCCATCGGGGTTATATTCGAGCAAGCACGGCCTACGTTCGAAGACCAACTGCCCGCTATAAAGCAACGCCCGCTGGTTAACCAGCCGCAGCAGCCGGCGGGCGTGGAAAAGTTGTTGAGTGAATTCTTATAGAGTGAATTTCGGGGTAAATTTAGCGGCTGCCGCCTTTTTGATTTTACCGGCGGCGTCCTGTTCCTTACCGCGTTCCGTTTCCCCGGCGCCCGTTGTTCCGAAAGGTATCGAAACGCCTCCGCCTTCGCCATCAGAAAACGTTACCCCTCCTGCGAATAAATGGTTGAAGCTGGCACAGCTTCCTTCACCCCGCAGCGAAGTGTCGGTAGTTTCTTTGGGGCATGACGTTCTCGTCATCGGCGGAATTGCTCCGGGAACCGGGGTGACGAAACTCGTAGAGATGTACGATCCCGATTCGGATACATGGTCGAGAATGGCAGACCTTCCGTTAGCCTTGCACCACACTGCCGCGGCAGCACTCGGCGGCAAGATATACGTCATGGGTGGTTCCAATACCGGTCCGGTAAACCAGGTATTTGAATACGACCCCGCGGCAGACACCTGGCGCGCCAGGACGCCTATGCTCAAGCCGCGGAGTGCTCATGCCGCTGTCGTAGTTGGGGAAAAGATTTACGTCATAGGCGGCGTAACTGCTGGAAACGCAAACATCGCGGACCTGGAAGTCTATAATCCGGCTACGGATTCATGGGAAGAAAAAGCTTCGATGCCGACTGCCCGAGACCATCTGGCGGCGGGTGTGGTGAACGGAAAGATATACGCCATCGGCGGGCGTCTGAGGTTCAACTACAGATCAAACCTGAATATGAACGAGATGTACGACCCGTCAACCGATACCTGGACAGCGAAATCACCCATGCCGACAGCCCGCAGCGGTATTGGTGCGGGTGTTGTGAACGACAGGATTTACGTTTTCGGCGGCGAGAGTCCTGAGGGCACCTTCGCCGATAACGAGGGATACGACCCCGTTACCGATACCTGGACGAAGTCCCCTCCGATGCCGACAGCCCGGCACGGGCTCGGAGCCGCCGTTTCGGGGGGGATTGTCTACGTCATCGGCGGCGGCCTGTCGCCCGGTTCTTCCGACAGCCGCGCCAATGAAGCTTTCGTGCCCTGATGATTATCCGACCTTCTTGCCAGCCTCCGGCCCATAGTCCATCAGGTATATCGAGTGCAGTTTCACTTTTGTTACCGTCTTCGCCAGCGGATTTTGCCTTTGTGCCTCCTGGACAAGCCCACCCTTGTCCACTATCTCACCGATACCCTTGAACTGGTAGCCCTTATACGTTTTCGTGTTGACGACAGCGATGACGACGTGCGGGTTATGCTTCAGGTTTTCCATAGTCTTCAGTGAATAGACGTCGGCGTAAGCCAGCGTCTCATCGTCGACGACGTGGATAAAGGTGCCTTTGGCAGATATGTTGGGCATGCCGTCGTTGGCCGCGGTGCCTACGAACACTGTTACCGGGTCTCTACCGCTGGCAAGAAAGGTTTTCATTTCCGCGGTTAGTTTAGCCATGTTGATCCCTCCCAGATTATATTCAGCTACCGCCATAGTAATCCAAATACCATAACAAAGTCATAAAAACGGCGGGCACAAATGTTACAAAAATGTGACTGTCGTTCGGTAAACCACTATTGGCGGTACCTGTTGACAATTATCAACCAGCCATGATACTTTGTAAAGTAGTTATTTTATTTAAACATAGTAAACAAGAGGATACTAATGAGTAGCGTGCACAACTGAACGGTAGAGACGACGCTGAAAGTTGTCAGCGGAAAGTGGACTTTACTAATACTGCGCGACCTCTTGACGGGTACAAAGCGGTTCGGAGAACTGCGCCGGTCTCTCGCCGGGGTCAGCCCCAGAACACTAACCCAGCGGCTGAAGGAGCTCGAAGAGGCAGGTATCCTGAAACGAACTATCTATGCTGAGATTCCCCCACGTGTCGAGTACGCCCTCACAGACAGAGGGCGTAGCCTCGGCCCGATTTTGGATCAGATGCGCGCCTGGGGCGCCGAACACGAATCGCCCCCATAATAAAATAACGGAGTTGGTTATTTTGTGTCCGAAAAAGCACGTGTGCTGGTGATGACGAACCAGGGATACTGAGGGTAATGGTAACATTTCTAGGGCAAGAGTTTAATTGGAAGACCATAAAGGCAGGGTAAAGATAAAATTGGACCCCCTGCCCGGGTTGGACTCTACCCAAATTTTGCCGCCGTGTGCTTCCACGAGCGCGCGGCATGCGCTCAAGCCGAGTCCCAGTCCCTGCATGGCAATTCTTTCACTGGCCAGTTGCTCGAAGCTCTGGAACAGTCTCTTTTGATCTTCCCCGGTTATTCCTGACCCCTGGTCGCTGATACAGATTTGCAAGCTCCTGCCTTCCCTCCGGGCGGCAATGGTTATCTCGCCGCCTGTTGGTGAAAATTTAACGGCGTTTTCCACGAGATTAAAAAGTATTCTCTCGACTTTGGCTTTATCGACAGCGATATCCGGCAATCTCGCCGGCATGTCTAGGCATATTTTATGCTTTGGTGATCGTAAGTTAAATTTATGGGCTACGCCCCACGCAATCTCGCCGAAATCGATCTGTTCGGTCTTAATTTTAGACCGGATGTTCTTGGCGCGGGAAAGCTCCAACAGGTTCTCTACCATTCCGGCCAGGAAACCGGCGCTGTCGAGTGCATCCTTGAGGAGTTCTTCCACATCTGCCGTAGAGATCCCCGGCGTGTGAGCGGTGTTAAGAGCACCGATTATTATGGTCAGCGGGGTCTTCAATTCATGGGAGACCATGCCAAGGAACTCGTCCTTTATTTTTTCGGCTTGCTTGACGGCGGTGATATCGGTGACGGTGTGCAGGAAAATCTTGTGCCCGTCGGGAGTTGTTCCCTGTACGGGAGAGATGGTCGATTCGAGCCAGCGTCCGGATTTTTCGTCGAATACCTCGCGTTCCACGGGCTGTCCCTTTTGTATAACTTCTTCAAGAGGACAGCCGGGCCATACCTTGTCCGACCCGTGTATCACCTTTGGACAATAGCCGCCGATTATGTCTTTGGTGTCTATTCCAAAGATTTCCCGTGCCGCTTTATTTGTCTGCAAAATACGGTGTTCTTCATCTATCAGCAGGACGTAACCCGGGAGTGCTTCCAACAGACCGGTTATTTCCGGTGCGTTGACATTCAGTTTGGCCGGTTCTTGCCTGCCGGCTTCGGTTGCCTGTTTCATATCGTCCTTAAGCATAAAGACAGGGGCTGGGAAAATTCAAGCCAAACATAGGCTTTTAGTGATAAAAAGGCAAAATGTCACAGATTTGTAACTATTTCCCACCTGCGTTTATAACTTTTTAATTGAATATCCATTATCCTGTTTTTATCGAGTAAACGATGTTGGAGGTAGGTTTTATGGATATGACTCCGGTAGCGAACTGTAATATGTCGAGCTGTGCTTACAATTCGAGTGCCATGTGCCATACCCGGGCGATAAACGTCGGTTATCACGCCGAATGTAATACCCTTATTCATGCCAGCGCCGCGGGCGGCATCAAGGAAGTAACCGGCGGAATCGGCGCGTGTATGGCAGCTAACTGTAAATTTAACGACCGGCTCGAGTGTACCGCCAAAGATATCGGCGTTTCCGGTCATCAGAGTCACGCCGACTGTACCACTTTTTCCACCTCATCGCCTGAGGACGATAAAAATATTCTTAGAGAGGCGATGCACCAAGGCGGGTAAACAGTTTCTAATTTGCGTGCCAACCGGGATTCACTCGAATAATGCACCGGCAACTCCAACGATGATGCCTGCAAAGGTGAACCGCGGGGCTATTTCGTTTCCAGAGGAACGAATACCGCGAACGATCCCTTCATGGGGTACATCACTTCCAAGAAAACAACCTCCTGTTCTGTGGAGTTAGGCGTACTGCTGAACTGCAGTGAATACGTGCTGCCCTGTTCTTTGGAAGCGGTGAAGGAAAAACGGTCGGAAGTGACATTACCGGTAGCGTTTGGCGTTGAGTGGTAGACCGGTGAGTCGGCGTTGACACCGAAATCGACATTCATCCCCTTTTCCAGGTAGAAATATCCATCCACTTTGTCACCGGCAGCCAACTTTAACAGTACAGGAAAACTAGAGCCGGGCGGGAGGATGAGCCGCATCTGGTACATTTGCCAGTCGGTACCGATGGTGCTTTTTCTAAGGATCTCCTGGCTCGGTTTGGCTGTCGACGAACCTCCGGTCGAGGATGAGCAGCCGGCAGTTAGAACCACCGCCGAAGCGATTGACAAAATTATAAGGAATAATCTGCGCCGCATGGGACCTCCGTTATAAGCGAACATTGTTGGTACTAGAATACATCCGGTATTTGGCGCAGTCAACTTCGCGGGAACGCAAGATAGGGCAGGCTCGTAAATCTGCGAGCCTGCCCTATCTCTTCTGAGCGATGGGTATTACCCCAGGATCGCCTTCAAGTCGGCTTCAGGGGTACTTATCGGTTTGATATTGAATTTTTCCACAAGGACCTTCAGGACGTTTGGAGAAAGGAAAGCCGGGAGGGTAGGTCCAAGGTAAATATTTTTGATATTGAGTGAAAACAGCGTCAGCAATATACATACCGCTTTCTGCTCGTACCAGGACAGTACGAGAGTCAACGGCAGGTCGTTCACGCCGCAATTGAAAGCACCGGCCAGGGCCACCGCTATCTGAATAGCGGAATAGGCGTCGTTGCACTGCCCTACGTCGAGTATGCGCGGTAACGGGCCGATCTGGCCGATATCGAGGTCGTTAAAGCGGTATTTACCGCAGGCCAGCGTCAGGATGGCGGTATTAGCCGGGGTGCTCTTGACGAAATCAGTGTAATAGTTCCGTCCGGTCTTGGCTCCATCGCAGCCGCCGACAAGGAAGAAATGCTTGATCGCTCCGGATTTCACGGCGCCGATCACGGTATCGGCCACGCCCATGACGGTATTGCGGGCGAAACCGGTCGTTACTTCTTTGCCGCCGTTGATCCCGGTAAATTGCTTGTCTTCTTTCCACCCGCCCAGGTGAAGAGCTCGCTTGATCACCGGGGAAAAGTCCTTTTCCCCATCTTTTTCGGTAATATGCGTGACGGCCGGACAGCCCACGATAGAGGAGGTGAACACGTTGTCCCGATATGAGCTCTTCGGGAGCATCATGCAGTTGGTGGTGAACACTATTGCTCCCGGAGCATCGGTAAGTTCATGTTGCTGGTTTTGCCAGGCGGTACCGAAGTTGCCTTTGAGGTGGGAGAATTTCTTAAGACCCGGATAAGCATGGGCCGGCAGCATTTCGCCGTGCGTATAGATGTTGATACCTTTTCCTTCGGTCTGCTCGAGCAGTTGTTTTAGGTCCAGGAGGTCGTGCCCGCTTATCACGATGAAGGGGCCTTTCTCTACTTTCAAACTGACCTTGGTCGGGACCGGGTGCCCGAAGGTCGAGGTATTGGCTTCATCCAGCAGTGCCATGCACTTGAGATTTACCTGGCCGAATTCCATGATGAGCGACAGCCATTCGTCGACGCTGTGGTCTTTCGCGATCTCTCTCAGGCCTTTATAAAACCAGCCGGTGACTTCAGTGTCGTCTTTTCCCAGTACATGAGCATGCCAGGCGTAGGCTGCCATACCCTTTAAACCGAAAAGTAACGTCGAGCGTAGCGAAACTACGTCGGTATCACCCTTAAAAAGGGCATTCGGATCGTACTGTTGCGTAGCGCCGAGGGCTGTCGTCTCTTTGTCCGCTATTTCGTTAAATTCGTCGAAACGGGCCGGGTCGAAGTTGACGTTAGTCAGGGTGGCAAATAGCCCCTCCATGACTAGTTCGTCGGCGTGTTTCCCCGGTTTCTTGCCTTCCGCGGCACGGGCCAGTCCGATAAGGGCGGCGACCAGCTCGTCCTGCTTGCCGGCCACCTCGGGTGACTTCCCGCAAACACCGATGGTGGTACAAGCGCCTCCTTTACTTGTCTGTTCACACTGATTGCAAAACATTTACTCCTCCCTATTTTTTATATTGGGCTTCTTTTAATATATCTGCCAGAGTTATTCTCTTCAAAGAACCGGTCAGGTTGTTCTGGAGACCGCCGAGGACTTTGGAAATATCGCAAATTCCCTGGCGGGGGCAGGCGTCTTTGGCCAGGCAGCATTTCCTGACGGATATGTCTCCTTGTACGGCCGATACTACTTCAAGAAGGGCGATGTCCTTCGGTGCTTTCCCTAGTTTGAAACCACCGTGACTTCCCATCGTGCCGACGGCCAACCCGGCGCGGGTCAGTTTTCGTAGTATCTTGTAAGCGAAATCCTCGGGGACTTCCCCGTCCTTTGCCAGTTTCTTGGCGGCGACGGGTGACTTTCCGTCATTGAGTGCCAGAAACGCCAGCATCCGCATGGCGTAATCAGTATCTTTTTTAATGATTTCTGTCATGATTTATCCTCTATATTGGACTATTCTAATCCAATATAAAACGTGATGTCAAGTGGCAAAAAGAGGAGAAATTGTTATAAATTTGTAATAATTATGCCGTGCGATTTTATGACTATTAAATGACGAAATTGATAGCATGATATTGAGGAGGTAAGTCTCCCTGGTGATGCCATCGAAAGATGCGTCCGAAGGTTCCCAAGCTTCTCGACAAGCAGTCGTGGCCTGCAGAGATAAATTCGAAGCGGGGGGCGCTGCGGCGAAGATGACCGCAAAGGAAAAGTAGTGGAACGAAGGCGAGTCTGCTTTCCGGGACGACAGGAAGCGGGACTTCCTCGGAGATTTGCCTCCCCCTTTTTTTATCCTTTTGGTTTCCCCTAACGGGTTTCCGTCTATCATCAAGCCTTTGCGATTTGTCATTCCGTACTCGATACGGAATCCAGAAATCCTTTCTAATCGAAGTTGACGTGGATTCCCGCCTCCGCGGGAATGACAATTGGAGAGCGGACAAGTGGATTCCGATGGTTTCGAATATTTCCACTTTTGGATTTGTTTCGGATTTAGTATTTAGGATTTCCCAGATGGAGCGGAGCCAGCGAAGAGAGTCGAACTCTTGACCAATAGTTTACGAAACTACTGCTCTACCACTGAGCTACGCTGGCATGCAACGGTCATTATAAGGAAAAAATCGCTTTTGGGCAAACAAACAAAATCGAAGCTATTGGCCTTGCCCGAACCCACACAACTTGTCCCACGGCTGTTCGAGCATCGAACGGGTATTGTCGTTGAGAAATCTGGCGTTGAAGGCCTGTTCCATGTTGTTTTTACCAGTGATGCCGTAGAGAGGGAGAAGGGCGAAAGCAGTCCGGCGGCCGAGATCGCGGCTGTGACTCCACATGTCCCGGGGCCGGGTCAGATAAGTATCTTCGTTAGGACGGCACGGCTCCCCGAATACATGCAATATCCGGCAGGCGATGGGACGGACGGGATACATGCTGCAAACTCCCTCTACGCAAAAAGGACACATCAGGGATTTGTGACGGTTCAGTACCTGGGTTTTAACCTCTTCCCGTAATTCGCCCGGCAGTTTGGTGGACACGTACCAGATTATTCCGCGGATTTCCGGCTCGGTTACCGGGATGATCGGTCTCTGGCAGCAGGTGCCGCAGCCACGGCCGCAGGCCAGCTTGTTTCTTCTTTTCTTCTTTTCCTCTTCCAGTTCAACGGCGATACCAGTTTCCTGGATGTGATAGGCATTGAGAAGCGCCGTGAGCCATGGATTGGCCTCTTCATCCTCCAGGTAGCGTACCCGGTCGGTGCTTCGCAGTATTTTTGCCGTCTTTTTCCTGTTTGAAGCCTTTCCCATGAACGTTATTAAACCTTCTCTATTTGCAGTACGGACATACCGGGAACTCACATATCTCGCAGCTAAGACAAAGTCCGCCGTGACCGTATTCGATTATGTCCTTTTTCTTGACCTCGTCGCCGGCCAGGATACGCGGCAGTACGACGTCGATTATTGTGGCTTCGTTGTGAATCACGCAGGCCGGTGCTCCGAGTATGGGAGTCCCCTTGAGCGATGCGTACAGGAACATCGAGCCGGGGAAAACCGGAGCACCATAGGTGATTACTCTTGCTCCGCTCGCCTTGACCCCTTCCACGGTGACGTCGTCGGGGTCCACGGAAAGTCCGCCGCAAACGAAGATAACGTCGCTGCCGCTCTCCTTCATTTCTTTGACCGCCTGGGCTATCAATTCCTTGTCGTCGGTGACTATCTTCTGCCGGTTGACGGTTGAGCCCAGTTCCTCCACCTTTTTCCGGATGGTGTCGCCGAACTTATCCTTTATCCGGCCTTTGAACACCTCGCTGCCGGTGATGACGACACCGACCTTCCTCGACTGGAAGGGAACGATTTCAATAACCTTGCCTTTAGCGCGGCACAGGTCTTCGAGTCTCTTGAGCTTTGCTTCCGTTATATACAATGGGATTATTTTCGTGCCGGCAATCATCGCCCCGGGCTGGCAAACAGTGTTGGTATGCTGCGTCGCCAGAATTATCTCGCCAATCGAGTTTATCTCCCGCAACAGGGGAACGTTCACTTTGAGCAGCCCGCGGGATTTTGCCTTAATGTTGATCCGACCTTCCGACGGTTTGGTCAATTCGAAGGCGTCTCCGGCCGCCGCGATTGCGATCCTGAGAGCCGCTTCCTCTTCATGGACCATATTCTCGCCCGGTTCCATGATATAGATGTGCTCCTTACCTATGTTGAGCAATTCCGGGATGTCTTCCTCTTTGATGATGTGCCCCCGGTGAAAAGCGACTCCCTTGAACTGGCCGGGGACGACCTTGGTCATGTCGTGGCCGAGCACCATCCCGACAGCGTCGTTTACCTTGATTTTCTTCAGCATCTATTTCCTTCCTTTTCTTGCTGGCTCCGCCAAATATTAATCGCCGATAACTTTTACTACCGGTTCCCGGCGTTTGATTTGACCCAGCACGACACGCTTTATCCGCGGGTGTCCCTTCGCCAGTATTTTGTTCGCCAGCGATTCAGCGGCGGATAAGTCCGGCAGCATATCGATCTTGTTGATGAGCGGGACAATGTCAGCGTTTGCCGGGGTGCTTTTCGTAATGCCTTCGTTATGGGTTAACAAAACGGCAATCGTATCCTCAGTAACCGGAGCTCCCGGCTCCAGCCCCGTCAATCGGGAGATGATTTCCGGACGGAAAACATTATCTTCGGTAAGGGAGCATCCCAGGGCATCGATGCCAACTACCGGAATCACCAGTGAGGTGCTCCCCGGGATTACCGGCTCAGTGGCATTCGGTGCCTTGAGAGGTTTCCGCGCCGACCCGTCTGCCTCGACGATAATATAGGTGACCACCTTCAGTTCAGTTAACAGGTCCACCGTCTCCGGACTAATCCCTTTAAGCTTTCCATCAAGCAGTTTGTGGCTGGCTAGCGTTAGATGCCGGTGATTTTTCAGTTCGGAGAAAAGTCGGGAAATCATTCGTTCTTCATCCGACTCCAAAATGAGAAAGGATTCGGAGACCGACGGCTCGAAAATCCTGGTGGTAGTAGTACTGATGACTTTTTCGCCGGCTGCCTCCATCTCGTGCGCCATGGCAAACATGAGGGTTGTCTTGCCGCCCCCGCCAACCAGGCTGATAACTTCCCCCGGCCGGATACCGAAGGCTTCCCTAAAGCTCATGCCTATTTGTTGACGACTAACCAAACCCCGCCTTCCTGTACAATCCGGCAGTTAACGTTTAACCCGGACAGTTTGACTAATTCGCTCAATTCTTCGAGGGTGACCCGGCGGCGCCCCAACCGGTCGTTCAAAATGCGGGATTCGTCGGCGATCTCGTCGATCAAAGCCTGGGGAATGTCTTTACCATACCCGCCGCCGACAAACGCTGTACCACCGTCTTTCAAGGCCTCGAAAATAGAACGGAGCAACGTCGTGTCATCAAAAATAAAGAAAAACGCACCCCGGAGAATTATCAAGTCGTACTTTTTGTTCTTCCCGTTTTGAGACGAAAACCCTTCGTTGACCGTAATGTCGAGCTTCGGATAACGCCGGCCCAACTCCCGTGCAATCCCGCCCGAAAACGGCCCCATTTCCAGGACTTTGCCCGTTGCCCTGCCGTAGTGCTCCAGGGCCTGAGCCGCCAGGTAAGGGTATATTTTCACCCAAAGACTATTTACCCGCTTTAAGTCGATCGGGTCCATTTGTTTTGCTTGCATTTAATGTAACGTCCCCAAGCTATTTCCTCTCCCTTGAGGGAAGCTTGTATTAAAAGGTTCTCTTTTTTGTCACCCTGAGCACGTTCACTACGTTCAGTGTAAACTCCGCGAAGGGTCTGGGAGTGGCGGAATGAAGGTGAATTGAACCCCTCCACGCCCAGATTCTTCGTTGTTCTCGCCTGCCAAAGAACTTGTTCGGCGAGCAGGTCACTCCTCAGAATGACATTTGGTACAAAGCCCCCTTCAGGTGAGACGAGTAAGGTGAAGAACGTATACGTAATTTGGAATTTGGTAATTGATATTGTTTGGTTTTTGTCTCTTGCATCCTGGTTATTTCCCGTTATATCTCGTCATAATCGCTTCCAGGACTCCTCCCGAAATCGTCCGGGACTTGTCCGATATAGTATAGCAATACTCCTCGATGCCACGTGGATCGATATCACCCAATTTCATACCCTTTTGTACCCTCGTGTTGTTCCGCAACAGTCCGCGGATCATACCGCCGATCTCCGTTTTCACAGGAGCAGTGTCAACCAGCGCGACGACATCGCCGGCGGCAACGCGGTCGCCGATCTTTTTCTGCGTGGTGAAAAGCCCGGCCACGGGGGCATGCCAGACCCTTTCCTTCGCAAAACCGCCGATAGCTCCGGGGATGCCGGTATCCGGCTCTGCTTCACCGCGCATAATTATCCGGCCGAGATTATGACCGCGATTGGTCTCGATGACCATGTGCACGTCCTTGCCGGCAGAAAATCCGGGCCCCAGTCCGATCACCAGCGGGGCATCCGTTATCCGTGTACCCAGATTTTCCTTGGCGATTATGGCGTCGATCTCAACGTCGGGTTTTATGACGTCTTTCGTCTTGTTTTCGGGATCGACCACCAGCGGAATCAAGCCCCTTTGCCAGGCGCCGGTTATCTGGTCGACCGTATTGAACAGCTTGCAGGTCACACCCTCGAAGGTTTTTTCCCCCTCGTAAACCGCCTCGCAGAAGGAGACACCTCTTCTAACTGCCATGGGGTGATCGGTTTCCAACAGGCAAACCTTAAATTGACTCTGATGCAGACGATGAGCGACACCGCTGGCCAGTTCCCCACCGCCTCTGATAAGGACCTTAAGTTTATCTACGGGCATGGTATTTTCTCCTCGGTTAATTCCCGGTGGCTCTTCTCACTTTGATAATTTCGGCTAGGATACTTACCGCGATCTCCGCCGGCGTCTCGGCCCCGATCTCCAGTCCGATAGGGGAGTGGACCTTTTCGAGCTGCTCGGGCTGGATGCCTTTCTGAATGAGCCGTTCCTTGGTTTCCTTGACCTTCTTCCTGCTGCCGATCATACCGATATATTTTGCCTTGGTACCGACAGCGAAATAGAGGCACTGTTCGTCGAGGATGTGCCCCGGCGTACATATGATGATATACCCTTCTTCGCCGATGTTCAGCTTCGGCAGGGATAAAGCGTAATCGTCGATAATGCGGTTATCGGCGTCGGGAAACCGCTCGGTGTTATTGAACTCCGTGCGAGGATCGATAACGGTCACCTTGAAACCCAGCATTTTGCCGAATGCGGCCGTGCTTTGAGAAATATGCCCGGCACCGCAAAGATACAATGTCGCCGGAGGCAGGATCGGTTCCATGAAGACGTCCATCTGCCCGGCATGCTCTTTATCCGTCACTTCGAAGTGTACCAGTTTTGATTCGGCATGCCGTAGTATTTGAGTAGCTTTTTCGCGGACCTGAGGCTCGACACCGTCGCCACCCACGCTCCCCAGGACACTGTTGTCTCTCCGGATAAGCATCTTGGCCCCCGGCTTGCCGGAAACGGCACCGCGGCTGGAAATCACCGTGGCCAGGACGGCCGATTCCCCTTTCGATGCCAGGTTCACGATCTCGCGATGTATCTCCAGTGCGGTCTTGTTGTCCCGCAAGCGTGTTTCCAGGAAAATATCTACCTGACCGCCGCAGATCATCTGTGCCACGCAGTCCTTGCCGGCGAGGTCGAAGTGCACCAACTGCGGGTCGCCGGTATTCATTATCTCCATGGCTTTGTGGCTTACCTGAAGCTCCACCCCGCCGCCACCCACGCTGCCGAGAAAGGATTCATCGCCCCGGATAAGCATCTTCGCTCCCGCTTTCCTGGGGGCGGAACCGTGGCTGGAAATAATTGTCGCTAAAGCCGCCGATTCTCCTTTCGTTAACAGTTTAACCAGTTCTTGAGATATCTCCAGCATGTACGTTTTCTCCGTAATGTTTTCTTATTCGTTGCTCCCCAGAGCGTTGAGGAATTCCTCGAATTTAGCATGCAGTTCTTGGTATTGTGTAACCACTTTTCGTCCCTCGGCGGTAAGACGGGCGTGCCCGCCGCCGCTACCGCCGGTGGTTTTCTCGACGAGCGGTATTCCTGCCAGGCGGTTGGCCGTTTGTATCCACAGCCAGGCATTGCGGTAACCCAGTCCCATCACCCGGGCGGCAGCGGCTATAGAACCTAGATTGTCGATGTTTTCGAGGAGAATGGCTCTGCCTCCGCCTATATACAACTCGCCGTCCTTGTCCAACCAGACACGTCCCCGTACTTCGTATCCGGGGTGCAGTTGCGGCTGATGCAAAATATTCGACGGCTTTCGGTTCTTATTCATGGGTTTTAGTCTCGAAGTTGAGATTGGGGCCGAAAGAATATGTTATATTACATGCGATATAACGCTTTTGTCAAGCTAAAGGCGCGGTTAACTGTCGAGATTCGCAATTGGATGGCTAATAACT
>JAUSGV010000129.1 GCA_030648675.1 Dehalococcoidales bacterium | reverse complement strand
AGCAATCTGTATTTGCTCAAAAACGAATGCTATAATCAGCTAAAGAGGCATGAAATGCAAGAGGCTCTTCTTTACGAAAAGTTGCCCGATTCGCGGGTTCGCTGCCACACCTGCCAGTGGCAATGCCGCATTGCTCCGGGTAAGTTTGGCGTATGCGGCATGTATCAGAACAGGGATGGGACTCTATTCAATCTGAATTACGGCAAAGTTTCGTCGATAGCGGTCGATCCGATTGAAAAAAAACCATTATTCCATTTCTTTCCGGGCAGTTCGGTTTTTTCGCTCGGTACTCTGGGCTGTAATTTTCAATGCAAGCACTGCCAGAACTGGGAAATTTCCACGGCCGCCAGCGACATGCTCGACTACGGCTGCCGGAATTTGCCGGCTAACGAGGCTATAGACCAGGCGAAAAGAGAGGGTTGCCGGGGAATTGCCTGGACTTACAATGAGCCGGCGATTTGGTTCGAATACACCCTCGATTGTGCCCGATTGGCCAGGGAAAACGGTTTGTATACCGTTTACGTAACCAACGGCTATTCGACGACAGAAGCTTTGGATATGATCGGCCCGTATCTGGACGCCTGGAGAGTTGATATCAAGGGATTCTCCGATGCCCTGTACGCCAATTTGGCGAAGGTACCGCATTGGCGGAATATACTGGAGACCGCGAAGCGGGCTAAAACGAAATGGGGCATGCACGTTGAGGTTGTCACCAACATAATCCCCACGATGAATGATGACGACGACCAGTTAAAGGGTATCGCCCAATGGATCCACGATGAGTTGGGGGAATTAACGCCCTGGCACGTCACCCGGTTCCACCCTCTCCATGATCTCAGAAATTTGCCTTCCACGCCGGTCGCCACCATCGAACGGGCTTACAACATCGGCCGGGAAGCCGGTCTGAAATTCGTTTATGCCGGTAACATTCCCGGTCACAAGAGTGAGAACACAGTTTGTTATTCCTGCGGAAAACTGATAATCGAAAGGGTTGGTTACAATACACGTATTATTGGATTGGCCGGGTCGAAATGCCGGTTCTGTGGCGCGGAATTGAATTTCAGGGTCGATCATGATGCCGTTGTTGCTTAAGAGTTTTCCCGGTAGCAGAACGTTGAGGTACAGCAAAAGATGATTAGAAATCCTGTTGTCGCCGGTCAATTTTACCCAGGCGAAGCCGTCCAGCTTCGGTCGATGATTAAGAAAATGGTCGAAGAACATGCACCCAGGACGGATGTCGTCGGGTTAATTGCTCCTCACGCCGGTTATATCTATTCCGGACGAGTCGCCGGAGCTGTTTTCTCTCGCATTACATTCAGGGACACCTTCATATTGATGGGTCCGAATCACACCGGTAATGGTGTTCCGCTCAGCATCATGACTGAAGGGACATGGAAAACGCCTTTGGGTGATGTCGAAATCGATTCCGAATTGGGGGAGAAAATACTCTCCTCCTCTAAATATCTGAAAGAGGATTTCCTGGCTCAACAAAATGAACACTCTATTGAAGTCCATCTCCCTTTCCTGCAATATTTCCGGAAGGACATCAAAATCGTTCCGATAGTTCTTGGTTTTGCCGGTACAAATGTTTACCAGGCCGTCGGTAAAGAAATCGCTCGGGCGGTAAAGGAACTGAACAAAAAAGTAGTGATCGTCGCTTCCAGCGATATGACGCATTACGAGCCCCAGGAAGCCGCCCGAAGGAAAGATAACCAGGCGATCCAGGCTATTCTGGAACTTAATGAAAATGAATTGGCGCGTCGGGTGCAAGGTCTGGATATATCCATGTGCGGCTTGGGTCCGGTTGTCTCCCTACTTGCGGCGGCCAAGATAATAGGTGCCGGCGGGGCGGAACTGGTCAAGTATCAGACTTCCGGTGACATCACCGGCGATACCTCGTCGGTTGTCGGCTACGCGGGCATCATCATCAAGGAGATGTCGCCGATTACCCGGCTCGCCAAGGAAGCCGTGGAGAGCTATGTTACTACGGGCAAGCTCCCCAAAGTCAAGGAACTGGTCCCGGAGATGAAAGACCGGGCGGGAGTTTTTGTGTCCATTCACAAGCACGGTGAGCTGCGGGGCTGTATCGGCACGTTTGAGCCGACGCAATCGAATGTCGCCGGAGAGATTATGACCAACGCGGTAAGTTCAGCCACCGATGACCCGCGCTTTTTACCCGTTTCGAGTGAAGAGCTAGGAGACCTGGACTATAGCGTAGACGTTCTCACCAAACCGGAACCGGTGGCCGACAAAACCCAGTTGGATCCCAGGAAATACGGTGTCATCGCTCAGTCAGGATGGCGCAGGGGACTGCTTCTTCCCGACCTCGAAGGAGTTGAGACAGTAGACCACCAGATAGATATTTGCCGTCAAAAGGCCGGTATCGCCCCCGATGAGCCGGTAAATCTGCATCGTTTTCAGGTAAGAAGATACAAATAGCTGCCCGGCTGCCCGGGGAAGAATAACGTTGGATATTTTTGAGCACCGTTTCGAGGAGGAAAAACAAAGGGAAGCCCCGCTGGCAGCACGCATGCGTCCGGGCTCTCTCGACGACTTCATCGGCCAAAAGCATATCGTCGGTAAAGACCGCGTCCTGAGAAAGGCTATCGAATCCGGGCAAGTCCCTTCGATCATCCTCTGGGGACCGCCGGGAAGCGGAAAAACAACTTTGGCTAACATCGTTGCCGGCATGACGAACTCGCGTTTCACCCCCATCAGCGCCGTTAATGCCGGCGTCGCCGATTTGCGAAAAGCAATTGAAGAAGCTCTCGAACGCCGTAAACTTCAACATCAGAAGACCATCCTTTTTATCGACGAAATTCACCGCTTCAACAAAGCTCAGCAGGACGCTATTCTGCCGTTTGTCGAGGACGGTACCATCAGCCTGATTGGTGCCACCACGGAAAATCCTTCCTTCGCTATCATCGCTCCTTTGCTTTCCCGCAGCCGCGTCTTTACTCTCAAACCTCTCACGAACGCGGAAATCGAAGTTATTCTGCAAAGAGCGATCAAAGACAAAGAACGTGGGTTGGGGGCACTTAACGTAGAAATCGATGCCGATGCCGTCAAGGGACTGGTTGAAGCTTCTGGAAGCGATGCTCGCGTTGCCTTAAACGCCCTGGAAATAGCTGTGGTAAATACCTTGCCTGCCGCCGATGGTAAGCGCCATATCACGCTGGCGGCGATCGAGGATACGGTTCAGCAGAAAACCCTGCTCTACGACAAAACCGGCGACCAGCATTACGACATTATATCCGCCCTCATCAAGTCCATCCGCGGTTCGGACCCTGATGCAGCAATATATTGGCTGGCACGAATCCTGGAAGCCGGTGAAGACCCGCTGTTCATCGCCCGCCGTTTGGTAATTCTTGCCTCAGAGGATGTCGGTATGGCCGATCCGCAAGCACTGATCGTAGCCGTAACTGCCCAGCAGGCAGTACAATTCGTCGGCATGCCGGAATGCCGCCTCAATTTAGCCGAAACCGTCATCTACCTGGCGACGGCACCGAAAAGCAACTCTGCCTACTCAGCCTACGCTCAAGCTCAGGAAGAGGTCAAGCACGGTCGGAACGAACCGGTACCGCTGCATCTGCGCAATCCGGTGACAGGATTAATGAAAGCCTTGGGTTACGGTAAAGACTATAAATACGCGCACAACTATGAGGGGCATTTCATCGAGCAGCAATTTCTACCTGACGCCCTGAAGCAAAAACACTTTTACATGCCGTCCGCAGAAGGTTTCGAGAGCACGGTACTGGCCCGGTTGAAAAGATTGTGGCCGCATCGATTTCAAGACGACAAGAAATAAAAAAAGTGGAGAGTACTTTGTACCGTACCCTCCACTTACTAGTTCAGTATCCTCGAACCGGACTCACTTACGATGTTTACCACCGCAGCAGGTCACTTTACGGAGATTTTCCTCCATTTGTTGCGCCGAGTCGAGTTCGAGTTCCGCTTTGCCCTGCGCGTGCTGGCAGGGCTCACCTGTCAACCTGTCTGACTCCGTACCACATGTAAAGCTTCATTAGACACCTCCTAAGCCAAATCTCAGATGTCACCGTGTAGCTTAATTTAATTAAAGCACCAGGCCCTCAGGATGTCAATATCGAAACGCACCTTAATTCGGACCGTATCTCCGGATCTATTCAATCTGTGATTCCGGATCAATGGCCAAACAGATTGAAAAACTTGTCATTGTACAAGTAAATTACGCACTAATTGCTAGGACAACTAAGCCCCTATTCTCAAGTTGATACTATTAGCCTATTGACACTCACGCTCAAATGATTTATCTTTGAATCAAAAATGGAGGTAGTCAATGCAAGCTTATTGCGTAAAATGTCGTACCAAGAGAGAGATGAAGAATGCCAAGAACATCACCATGAAGAATGGAAAGCCGGCGACCCAGGGTGTTTGCCCGGTATGCGGGACGAAGATGTTCCGGATCGGCAAAGCCTAGGCTGCCGAGCAAATCAACTTACTGAGAATCGAAAGGGAACTGGATTCCACGAGAGTCTGGTTCCCTTTCCCTTTTGTCCCGGCAGCTAGTGTAGTGTCTCGTAAATATATTTACATAACTGTCTGCTTCCCTCGAAAGAGGAGGAAGGACTCTCCCCCTTTGGAAAAGGGGGACTAGGATTGGCTCGGCCTTTATGTTTTACAGGGAGCACTCTCCCCCTTTGGAAAAGGGGGACTAAGGGGGATTTTGAGTTGTCACTTGTTATCCTCATCTGTAAACCATTTTGTAAGACACTACACTAGACTTTCGCTATCTATTCGCCCTTTTGAAAGACGATGTGCCGTTTCCATTCCGGCAAAGCGGAGGGGAAGTCGTTGCGAAAGTGAGCACCACGGCTTTCTTCCCTTAGAAGCGCCCCTTCGGCCATGAGCCTGCCGGTCAATACCAAATTGTTCAATTCGTGTGAGCAGCGATCCACCGGCGCCGGCAGCGAATCCTGCCATGCCGCCAGGCTATCGACAGTTTGAATTAAACCGTGTCGGTCTCGAATAATACCCACCCGACCCCACAATAGCTCCTGCAAAGTCGCCAATCGAGGCTGAGTTACCTTCTTTTGTATCTGCCTCCGGCCGAGATCAGTACGAACATCGGCTAAACCTTCATCTTTAGCTATTGATACAGCCTTCGTTTTTTCTGTAGCCCTCTGGATTATTCTTTTACTGAAGACCACCGCCTCAAGAAGGGAGTTTGACGCCAACCGATTGGCGCCGTGCACTCCGGTGCATGCCGTTTCGCCACAGGCGAAAAGTCCGGCGAGGTTGGTTTGTCCCCACGTGTTTGTCCTGACGCCGCCGATCATATAGTGGGCGGCAGGCGCGACAGGAATTAAATCGCGGGCGATATCCAACCCGTGCTCGAGGCAAAAATGATAAATGTTTGGGAAACGCGTGGTGATCGTGTAAGCCGGCAGATGCGTGACATCGAGAAAAACCTTGTCCGACTTGGTTTTGTTCATCTCGTAGACAATGCTGCGAGCGACAACGTCTCTGGGAGCAAGGTCAGCTTCAGGCGCATAGTCCGGCATAAACCGGTGGCCGTCGACATTGCGCAATACGCCGCCTTCACCGCGAACGGCCTCGCTGATAAGAAACGGCGGCACCCCCGGAAGCCGCAAAGCCGTAGGATGGAATTGGTAAAATTCCATGTCGACTATCTCCGCCCCGGCACGATATGCCAGAGCAACTCCATCCCCCGTAGCGACAGCCGGATTAGTCGTTACCTTAAAAAGCTGTCCGGCTCCGCCTGTCGCTAAAATCAAAAAACGGCAGCCGAATTCTTCCATGGCTCCGGTATGGCAATCGAATACCTTAACTCCCTCGACCGCTCCATGATTGACCAGGATTTGCGTCGCCAGCGAATGTTCCAGGAAACGGACTTTCTGCTCCCGAATCTCTTTGCTGAGAGTGACTTCGATGTGCAAACCTGTGGCGTCCCCTCCGGCATGAGCCACCCGCGGACGGCTGTGAGCGGCTTCTCGTGTCAAGGCGATCTCGCCATACAGCGTATCGAACGGCACGCCTATACGGACCAATTCGGCAATACGGTCGGGAGCTTCGTCGGAAAGAATTTTAACGGCTACTTCATTACTTAATCCGGCTCCGGCCAGGATCGTATCCTTAAAATGCAGCTTAGGGGAATCGTCCTTGCCGATGGCGGCAGCAATGCCTCCCTGGGCGAATTGGGTATTGCAGTCCTCGATACTGCCTTTGGTTATTATGAGCACCGTGCCGTGCTCCCGTGCCAGAATCGTCGAATACAGGCCGGCGATGCCGCTGCCGATAATTACGAAATCGAAATTCTTCACGCGACCGCTCTCCTGTATTTGGTTTTTCCTTCTACGTAAAGATCTCCGCCGTAGATATCGTTGATCACGACGGCCGGAAAGTCTTCTATTTCAAGACGAAGAACCGCTTCGGCACCAAGCTCGTGACAAGCGATAATTTCGCATTTCTTGACGCTTTTCGAAATCAACGCTCCCGCCCCGCCTGTAGCCGCCAAATACACCGCACGGTATTTCTTGATGGCCTTTTTTACTGCCCCGGAACGTTCGCCTTTACCTATCATTACCTTCAAACCTTCGGTAAGTAAGCGGGGCGTGTAAACATCCATTCGTCCGCTTGTCGTCGGGCCGGCAGAACCGATAGATTGTCCCGGCTTCGCCGGTGCCGGCCCCATGT
>JAUSGV010000127.1 GCA_030648675.1 Dehalococcoidales bacterium | reverse complement strand
TATCAAGATGCTTCCGGCTGTCGGTTCTATGAGACGCAAAATGCAGCGAATAAGTGTCGACTTCCCGCTACCGGACAACCCCATGACAACGAAAATTTCACCTTCTTTTACCTCGAAAGATGCATTCCGTATGGCAAGGATTTTACCGGTCTTTTCCCGGATCTCCCGGCGAGCGGCATTTCTAAGGCTGCCGTTAAGGATTTCGTCCGGTTTGTTCCCGAAAATTTTCCACAGCCCGTTTACTTCGACGCAACTACTTTGCCCGTTCGGAGGTTTACCTTTATTCATGGCTTACTCCCATTTCAGGGGAGGGCTGCTTTTACATTCTGCGCGACTTGAGGAGAGACCCATGCCGTCCAAACAGACTCATGTTCTTTCAAGAACCACCCGGCGGCCTGCTCAGGTGTTGCATTGTTATCTTTCATGTAGAGGAGGACGGCACTAAGGTCATCGAAACTAACGTTGAAACGAGATAGAAAATCGGCCACATCGGGAGCACGGGCCTTCAAACCGGTGTTGGCTACTATGTAATTTTCGTCCAACGGGTAAGCACACGCATATCCTGCTTCCGCGTTCCACAACTTCTCATCGAAAGGCGGTTCTTCCAGGGGCGTCATGTCTACCTTGGCGAGCAACCACGTTGGGGCCCAATAGTAACCGAGCCAGGGCTCCCCTTTTTCATTCGCTGCCACTATGGAGGTGGATAATGCCGTATCCGACCCGGGGATAAATATGTTGATGTAGTCTTCCAGACCGTACGACTTAATTTTGGCCTCGTTAGTTACCAGGGCTTGCCATCCCGGAACGCCGGAGTAGAACCGGCCTTTCGTCGGCACCTCCGGGTCTTTAAATAGCTCCCAATACTTCGGCAGGTCTAAAACCGATTTCAAACCGGGAGCCATCGGAGCGATTCCTCTGGCAGGGTCTCCTTTAATCAAATAGGTGGGGACGAGCCATCCTTGCCACGTGCCCCCGAAAGAGATACCGAGTTTTTCTCCCTTACCGCTATCGATAAGACGCTGCAGCGGCTCTTGAAGGCTACGCTCAGCGACCTCCATATGTACATCTACATCGTCAGATTGAATTGCAACGACAAGGGCTACGTTCGCACCGGGAGCATACTCTACGGGCTGTTGGTAACCATTGGCAACGATGAAGCCCGCCAGCCGGGTCATAAACTGTTGTGTATCCCAGTCTGCGTATCCAAAAACTACCGGCTTTGATCCAGTCGAAGTTGGTTGGCCGGAGCACCCGACGAGCAGCAATGCTAATGCTGAAAATAGCATTAGTGCAGAGGCAAATCTGAATGCTTTAGTCTGTGACGTACTCATGTTCGAACTCCTCCTGAATTTTTTGAAAATTTGTCTTTTGAAATGTTTGCCAGCAAGAACTGTACCGCTCGACTAGATTGAAATCGCGATTGCTTAATGCCCAAACATTGACAACACCCTGAACCATCCCATATAAAATCAGGGCGGTGGATGCCGGGTCGGTTTCAGGTTTTAACTCGCCCTGCTTTATCCCTTCGGATATTATCTGAGCAATATCATGGATATAAGCCTCGACAACATCGGAAGCTTGTTTGTTTAAGCCTTTGTCCCCGAGGCTCAGAATTTCGGCGATAATTAAAAACGAAATACCACCTTTTTGTTCCGCCACGGAGATGCGGTTCAGCAAAATGGATTGCAATCGGTCCGAAAATGGAATGTTTTCGCTGGAGGCCTGTTTTACCTCGTTAGTCCAGCTTTGCCTGATATCATCCACCAGCAACGAAAGAATTTCTCTTTTACTTTTAAAGTGGCGGTAAATTGCGGCTTCGGTAATTCCGATCTGGCCGGCAATACGTCTAACGGTCACATGTTCACTGCCGTACCGCATGATGAGCTTCTTTGCCGCATCAATGATTTGTTTTTGCCGGATTTCGGTATGTTTTCTGTGTAATGCCATAAAAGTGCTGTCTCCCGTTTTGTGGATATTGGGGTTTTGAAAGAAAGGCTGGCTAGTTTGCGTCAGTGTAAGTTAACAATCACTAACTTATCATAATGACGCGGCGGTGTCAATAATACCTCTTTTGCAGAGGTAGAGAATCTATAAAAAAGAAAGTACTGCCCGGATACCCCCAGACAGGACTTTCCATCATGCTAAATATTTCAAAGGAAAATTAAAACCGCTTTTCCAGCTTGATGGCGTCTGCCAGCCTCTCGTTCAGTTTGCCCCAGAAAACGATATTCCAAAAGGCGTCGACGAACTTGTTGCGTTCGTTCTTGTAGTCCATGTAGTAGGCGTGCTCCCAAACGTCGAGGACCATCAAGATTGGATAATCCGGGACGACATTGACGTTGTGCTTTTCGATCTGGATGATATTGATTTTCTTAACGTCGACGTCGTAGATAAGAGCCGCCCAGCCTGACCCTTCGGTGCTGTTGGCCGCCTGGGAAAATTCTTTCTTGAATCTGTCCAGAGTGCCGAATTCCTGTGTTATAAGGTCAGCAATCTTGCCCTGGGGAGAGCCGCCGCCGTCCTTTCCGTTCGGCATCATGTTGCGCCAGAAGAGGGAATGCAACCTATGCCCGGCGAGATGAAACGATAATTCTTTGGCTACGGCTTTTATATCGAGGTCGGTGCCATTTTTTCGGGCGTTGGCGATCTTTTCCAGGAGCGCATTGGCTCCGTTGACATAAGCCTGATGATGTTTGGAATGGTGAATGCGCAACTGGTCTTCCGAAATATACGGTTCCAGTTCTGCGTAACCGTAAATCAATGCCGGGAGCGAATAAATTTCTGTTGCCATTTTAGTCTCCTTATCTTTGAATCGTTTGAGCCACGTATCTATTTATAGCATCTCCATTTTTTTCGCGCAATCGGGCTTGTCAAGCGCTTACCCATGGTCGTTTTGAGAAACATATAGCTCTTCGGAACTGACTTCTGTGTCAGGCGGAGGTTTGTAACGAAAAAGAGTCAATCGCTATTGATATTCAAGGAATTTCTAGAATTTACCTCTTGCATTTTTCTAAAATATATTGTATTTTTATATTTAACGTCGTTTTACTAAGAATTTTACAGAATTTTATAGATTTAGTACGCACTATCAGCTATGGCTTTATACCCGCAGGAGATTAATTGGAAAAGGACTTTACGCCCGACATATTAATAAGCATCCATGAAGCCAGCCAGATGCTGGGCGTTTCCGAAGTCGCGCTTCGCCAGTGGACAGATGAAGGCAAAGTCAAAGCATTTATCACCCCCGGCGGACATCGCCGTTACTCACGTGCCGAGCTGAAGAAACTGGTAAGCACCCATTCGAAAGCTCTGGGTATCAAAGACCTGGTTTTAAAATTAGAAGATAGTTTTGAAGAACACCGCGAGATTTCCCGGGAAGCGGTTGAGCACAACCTGCAGACTAAAAATATTTCCGGCGAATCGCATGAACACCTGGCCCAGCAGGGTCGGCGTTTGCTCAACCTCATCATCAAGTATATTACCGAGCCTTCACGGCGAAACGAGACCATTGAGGAAGTGCGGGCGGTAGGCCGCGAGCACGGTGTGATGCTGGCGGACCTCGGCTTACCTTTATCCCACTCGGTTGAAGCATTCCTCGTACACCGGGATCCTATTATCAGTGCTGCCACACAGATTATCAAAAAGAAGGAGGGGTTTACCGGACGTGTCGTCGAGGCGATTCCGCTGTGTACTCACGTCATGGATGAAGCTCTGGTCTCCCTGGTGGCAGCACACCAGCAGCATTATAAGAAATTTACTAAAAAACTTGGAGGGGGGTTGTAATGATTTCCTTTTCCCGTCTTCTTTGCGATGCTATCGGGCCGATGGATACTTTGCGCTACAACGAAGCGGGGTCGCACCGCGTGAGAAAAGTTATTCCGCGTCCGGTACTCGTCTGGAACTGCACACGGCAGTGCAACCTGGTTTGCCGGCATTGCTATGCCAGTGCCGATAACCGCAAACGGCCGGGGGAGATGGACACCGCTACCGCCAAGCAATTCATCACCGGTGCCGCTGAATTCGGCGTACCGGTGCTCATGTTTTCCGGCGGTGAGCCTCTACTACGACACGACTTTTTCGAGTTGGCGCATTTTGCCAAAGATAAAGGACTCAGACTAGTCATTTCGACCAACGGCACTAAAATCGACGAGGCTGCGGCGAAAAAGATCGCCGAAATCGGTTTCGCCGAAGTCGGTATCAGTCTGGACGGTATCGGAGATATTAATGATCAGTTTCGCGGCAAGAAAGGGGCTTTCGATGCGGCCCTTGCCGGAATGAGAAACTGCCTGGCCCGCGACGTTCGCGTTTCACTGCGCATCGTCGTGACCCACTTCAATCACGAAGAAATCCCGGGAATTTTTAAACTTGTGGAGAAAGAAGGTATCAAGCGCGTCTGTTTCTACCACCTTGCCTATGCCGGGCGCGGCGGCCAGATGCAGGCAGAGGACATGAGTCATGCCGAGACCAGGCATGTTATCGATACGATATGCCGTGAGACTTTTGATATGTACAAGAAAGGTAACCCCAGGGAGATTCTGTCTGTCGGTAATCACGCTGACGGCGTTTACATGTATTTGAAGCTGAAAGCGCAGGACCCCGAAAGGGCGGAAAAGGTGCTGGCTTTACTGGAAACCAACGGCGGCAACAATTCTGGAGAAATGATCGGGTCGGTCGATGACCTGGGCAACGTGCATCCTGACCAGTTCTGGTGGCATTACAACGTGGGCAACGTCAAGGACAATAAATTCGGCGATATCTGGTCGAACGATTCGGAACCTATGCTGCACGATTTAAGGAACCGCCGCCAGTTGCTCAAAGGCCGCTGCTCCCGCTGCAAATATCTGAGTCTTTGCAACGGTAACCTGCGGGTCCGCGCCGAGGCGCGGGGGGATTTATGGGGCGACGATCCCGCCTGCTATTTGACCGACGAAGAAATCGGGCTGTGCTCCTGACATGTCTGATTCCAGCATTATCATTCCAAGATTACAGCTTGTTGCCTGGGAGATAACCCGGGGCTGCAACTTGTTTTGTGCCCATTGCCGTGCTGCTTCGGACGGAGTGCATTACAGCGGCGAATTGACTACGGGTGAATGTTTCAAGGTCGTCGACCAGATAGCGGAAATGGGTAAACCTATCCTTATCTTGAGCGGCGGCGAACCGCTCGTGCGGCATGACGTCTACGAAATAGGCCGTTATGCGGTCGGCAAAGGACTCAGGGTGGTCATGGGTAGTAACGGTACCCTGTTAACCTCCGAAGTCGCCGCCCGTCTGAAGGAAATTCCGCTGTCGCGCATATCGGTCAGCCTGGATTTCCCTACTCCGGAATTGCAGGACAAGTTCCGCGGGCAAAAGGGAGCCTACGAAGCCGCTATTGCCGGTATCGCCAACGCCCGCAAAGCCGGCATCGAGATCCAGATAAACAGCACGATCACCAAGCTCAACGTGACATATCTTAACGATCTTCTGGCACTGGCACAGAGTGTCGGTGCTTGTGCTTTCCATCCGTTCCTGCTGGTGCCGACCGGACGGGGCAAAGGCCTGGAATCGGTGGCCCTTTCACCGCAGGAATACGAGAAAACTTTGAATTGGATATACGACAGAAAAAAGGAATTGGGGGATGCTATATTCTTCAAGCCTACCTGTTCTCCTCATTTCCTACGCGTGACGAAACAACGGGAAAAGGAAGAACGTTTATCAGGTATGGCATCGAAACCGGAAGCAGCCCCGGGACATCTGGGGGGGCACCCGGGAGGCCATCACGGCGGACACCCGGGCGGGCATCCGGGAATGGAGTCTATCACCCGCGGCTGCCTGGCGGGAACGGGCTTCGCTTTCATATCACACCGGGGCGACGTCCAGGGCTGCGGCTATTTCAATGTCTCCGCCGGCAGCGTGAGGGAAAAATCGTTCGTCGATATATGGAACAACTCCGAGCTTTTCAACAGTCTCAGGGACATGGACAATTACAAGGGTAAATGCGGTATCTGCGAGTACCGGAAGATTTGCGGCGGCTGCCGCGCCCGGGCTTATGAAGAAACCGGCGATTATCTCGAAGGGGAACCATACTGTGTTTATGAACCCGTAGCATCGCGTCAGGCGGTAAGTGGACGCCATGCCAACGGGGATTCGCACTCTCTCGGGACTAACGAGGTTGATAAAAAGCTGCTTAACCTTATCCAATCAGATTTTCCGCTGGTTCGGGAGCCGTACCATACTCTGGGCGAAAAGCTGGGTGTCAGCGAAGACGAAGTTATTTCCCGCATCAAAGAACTGAAGGACAAAGGTTTTGTCCGCCAGATAAGCCCGGTATTCGACCCCCGCCGCCTCGGCTACCGGAGCACGCTGGTGGCGATGGAAGCACCAGCATCACGGCTGGAGCAGGCGGAACAATTACTTATCGATCACCCCGGCGTAAGCCACGGCTATGAAAGGGACCATAAATTCAATCTCTGGTTTACCCTGGCTATTCCGCCCGCCGGAGAAATAGCCGCTGAATTGCGGAAATTATCGGATAGTGCCGGAGTCGAAACGGTTCTGGCCCTGCCTGCCACCAGGCTTTTTAAGATCGGTACTTATTTTGCTTCGGACGACGAAGGGATCGGCAGTACCGGGACGCAGTTTGACGGCGCCTTGCCGGTGGAAGCAGTACTTTCAGATCTGGACAAAAAAGTCATCAACGGGATGCAGCAGGACCTGCCTCTTGTCCGTGAACCATTCGGCATGATTGCGAAGCAATTGGGTATGAGCGATGAGGAATTGCTGGTCCAGTGCCGTTCCCTATTGGAGCGGGGAATCATCAGGCGTTTCAGTGCCGCTGTCAATCACCGGCGCATCGGTTACACGGCAAACGCCATGACTTGCTGGGGCGTTCCCTCCGGGAAAGTGGATGAAGCCGGCAAGAAGATAGCGGCCTTGCGCGAGGTCAGTCACTGTTATGAGAGGAGAACTAACGGGTCGTGGCCGTACAACCTGTTCGCCATGATCCATGCCCGTGACGAGGAAACGTGCCGGAAGATCGCGGACAGTGCGTCGCGTGAAACCGGCCTGGCGAGCTACGTCGCCCTCTTCAGCACCAAAGAATTCAAGAAAACAAGGATCAAATACCCGGTATGAGCAAAAAGGGACAGTCATCCTCGTATTACCCCGTTTTTCTGGATATCGACGGCAAGAGATGCGTCGTTATCGGCGGCGGTGCGGTTGCCCTTCGCAAAGTAAATACACTTCTCGAGAACGGCGCAAAAGTAGAAGTGATCAGTCCCGAGCTTTGCCCGGAACTGGCGGCGAACCGGAAGATAAGTATCTCGCGGCGAGCTTACCAGCCCGGAGACCTGACCGGGGCGTTTCTGGCAATAGTCGCTACCGACAACAGCGAAACGAATCATCAGATTGCCCTGGAAAGCCGGAGCCGTGGCGTACTGGTTAATGTTGTCGACGACGCCGAATATTCCGATTTTATTCTGCCGTCGCTTGTTCAACGCGGCGATATCACCATTGCCGTCTCCACCGCGGGAAAGAGTCCGGCTCTCGCCCGAAAACTGCGTACCCGGTTAGAGAAGGAATTCGGCGAGGAATATGCCGTCTTGTTGCAGATCATCGAGGAGATTCGCAGTGAGATAAAGCGGCGGGGACTCAGCATCGACAGCGAAACCTGGCAGGACGCGCTCGACCTGGATTTACTGGCGGGTTTGATCGAGAAAGGACAAACTGAAAAAGCCAGGGAAATAATCACGCAGAATTTGTTAAAGCAGCACAATGAAGTAAGGCAGGTTTAATAAATGCGAATTTGTGTTATCGGGGTGAACCATCGGACGGCTCCGGTGGAGGTCCGGGAAAAAGCGGCGATAAGGAGCGCAGAGTTGGCCCAACATCTTTCGTTGTTGCACAATCACGCTCCCTGCGGCATCATTCTTTCGACGTGTAACCGGACGGAGGTCTACATCGCCGAAAACGATGGGCGCGATGTGGAAAAGACCGGACTCAAGTTCTTCCAGACGTATTTGAATATACCGGACGACGAATTGACCCGCTGCGCGTATGTTATCACCAACCAGCAGGAGGTCGCCAAGAACCTGTACCGTATTACCTGCGGACTGGACTCGCTGATCATCGGCGAATACGAAATACTGGGACAGGTCGGTAATGCCCTGGAAGCCGCGGAGAAATCTGGAATGGTGAATTTGCTCCTGCGGCATCTGTTCCAGGGTGCGATTCGCGCCGGACGCCGCGTGCGTGAGGAAACCGGCATCAGCAAAAACGCCCTTTCCGTCAGTTCTGTAGCAGTGGAACTCGCCGCTCAGATCATCCCCGACCTGAGCAAATCCCGTCTCCTGGTTATCGGTACCGGTGAGGCGGGACGGCTTGTGGCCAAAGCCTCGAAAGAACGTGGGGTAACCCAGATTGCTGTTGCCAGCCGGACGCTGGAGAGAGCTGCCGAGCTAGCCGATTTACTTGGCGGCAAGGCGGTCGACATGTATAACCTCTTTGATGAATTGGGTCATTGCGACATCGTGGTCGGCTGCGCCAGTTCCCCCCACGCCCTTGTCGACGCTGCGAGGATCGAGAGCGTCATGAAGGGCCGTCCGGCAGTTCCCTTGGTTATCATCGATATCGCGGTGCCCCGCAACGTGGCTGATAACGTTAAAGGCGTGAACAATGTCTTCCTTTACAACATAGACGACCTGACTGAAATCTCCGAGGCGAACCGTAAGCTGCGTGAAGTGGAAATTAGCCGGGCCGAGAGCATAATACGTGAGGAATTAGAAGACTTGAACGTGTGGTGGCACTCTCTTGAGTCCAGGCCTGCCGTTACCGCTCTCATGGAAAAGGCGGAAGCTATTCGCTCCGCCCAGTTGAACTCGACCCTGAAAAAGCTTCGCCCGCTTACCCAGGAAGAAAATGATTACCTTGAAGCTATGACGAAATCGATCGTGGTCAAATTGCTTAAAGACCCGGTGCATTATCTCAAAAATAATGCCGAGGGTGACGGTGACGGTATCGAATTGATCCGCCAACTGTTCCGGTTGGAAGTAGAAAAGCCGGAATGAAGAACAGGATCATCGTCGGCTCGCGAGCCAGTAAACTGGCCCTGATGCAGACCGAACAGTTCGTTGCCGAATTAAAAAAGGCGAATCCCGGTCTGGAGGTAGAGATCACCCCTGTTGTTACCAGCGGCGACCGCGAACAGCATAAGCAGTGGGATGCTGTCGAAGGGACGGGCGTATTCGTCAAGGAACTGGAAAATGCCCTACTCGAAGGCAGTATCGACTTCGCCGTCCACAGCCTGAAAGACATGCCGGTTGACGTTCCGGCAGGGTTGTGCCTTGCCGCCATAACGCGGCGGGTCGACCCGCGGGACGTTTTGATATCCGCGGGAGGAAAGCGGCTGGAAGACTTGCCTGCCGGCGCAAAGATTGGAACGGGCAGTCCGCGGCGAACTATACAACTCAAGGCATATCGCCCCGACCTGGTGCCGTTTCCTATCAGGGGCAATGTCGACACCCGCCTGCGCAAGGCTGCCAGCGGCGAACTCGACGGAGTTATCATTGCTGCCGCCGGTCTCAACCGTCTCGGTTGGGCGGACCGCATCAGCGAATATCTGCCGGTGGAAGATTTCTTGCCGGCGGTCGGACAGGGTGCCCTGGCCATAGAAATCCGGTGTAACGATAAAGAAACCGCGGCCCTGTTGCAGCCTTTTAACGACGTACCTACGGAGCGGAGCGTTGCCGCCGAGCGTGCCCTTTTACGTGCCCTGGGCGGCGGCTGCCGTGCTCCCATCGCCGCTTTGGGTATGGTAGAGGGCGGGAAATTGAAACTCCGGGCGATGTATGCCGAACCCGATGGCAGCAAGATGGTGACGGGTGCCGCCGAAGGCAAACCTGCCGACGCGGAAAAGATCGGAGCGAGCCTGGCAAAAAAGCTGCTCGAGTTAAAAGGCTCTTCCTCTTGTCGTTGCGAGCGTAGCGAAGCAATCCCGGTAAATCTCTCGAGCGGTCCCACAACCTCTTCTGTCATTCCGGACTTGATGCGGAATCCAGTCTCCAAAACCTCGCGTCCCGGCAAAGTGTATTTAGTCGGTGCCGGTCCAGGCGATCCCGGCCTTATCACCGTTAAAGGTCTGGAGTGTTTGAAGTTGGCCGAAGTTGTCGTCTACGACCGCCTGGTCGACGACCGTTTGTCGGCGGCTTTTCCCGACTCCGCGGAAAAGATATACGTCGGCAAATCGAGAGAAGGACATACTCTGACTCAAAGTGGCATAAATCAGCTCCTGGTGGATAAAGCCCTTGGCGGGAAAACGGTGGTGCGGTTGAAGGGAGGCGATCCCTATGTTTTCGGACGCGGCGGCGAAGAAGTTGAGGCCCTGGTGAAACACGGCATTCCTTTTGAGGTTGTGCCCGGCGTAACGACGGCGGTAGCCGTTCCCTCCTATGCCGGTATCCCGGTAACCCACCGCGGCGTGGCTACTTCTTTCGCCGTGGTTACCGGAAACGAAGATCCGACCAAGAAAACATCCGGCATCGACTGGAAAAAGATAGCCGGCGGTGCCGATACCCTCGTTTTTCTCATGGGGGTGGAGAACCTGGCCAAGATCGTGAAGAAGCTCCTGCAGTACGGGCGGTTGCCGGAAACCCCGGTAGCGATAATCATGAACGGCACCCGTCCCGACCAGCGGACCGTCACGTCGACGCTGGACGGTATTGTCGAACTGGCGGAAAAAGAAAACGTCAAACCCCCGGCGATAATAATCGTGGGAGAGGTGGTAAAACTCAGGCCGGTACTGTGCTGGTTCGATAACCGCCCGCTGTCAGGAAAGCGCATCCTGGTAACGCGGGCACGCCAGCAAGCCAGCAGCCTGAGCCGTCTTTTGGCCGACCGCGGTGCCCAGCCGGTCGAGTTGCCGGCAATCGCCGTCGAGGCAATTGACGACAACGTGGAATTGGTACGCGCTATCAGAGAAATCGACCGTTATCAATGGCTGGTTTTTACCAGCGTTAACGGAGTCGAGGCATTTTTTAGCAGACTCAAACGATTGCATCTGGATGCCCGCATTCTTAAAAGCGTTAAAATCGCGGCAATAGGTTCGGCGACGGCGGAATCGCTTGAAAGCCGCGGAATACTGGTCGATTATTTACCCGCGGAGTTTACCAGCCGGGGCTTGCTGGAAGGATTGAAGAACAAGTCGGTTTCCGGCCAGCGGTTTTTATTGCCCCGTGCCGATATCGCCGACAAAGAGCTGGTCGAAGGACTGGAGAGCATGGGCGCCGAGGTCAAGGACGTTGCGGTTTACCGGACGGTTCCGGCCGCCGAAGCCATCGCCCGGGGCAAGGAGATGCTCCTCAACCATAATATCGATGTCATCACGTTTACCAGTTCTTCCACGGTGACCAATCTGATCGAAGCCTTCCGCGGCAAGAAGTTGGATTTGAATGGTGCTAAAATTGCCTGCATCGGGGCCAAGACCGCTGAGACCGCCCGAAAGGCCGGATTGAAAGTGGACATTCTTGCCCGGGAGGCAACGATACCCGGTCTGGTCGCGGCCATAGAAGAGTATTTCAAAAAATGACAAATGATAAAGTTCAAATACCAAACGGTTTTTGGCATTTAGATTTAAGAGTTTCATTGGTCATTTGAGTTTTGGAATTTGATTTTTCATAAAGAGGTTGTCATTCCGGCGAAAGCCGGAATCCAGGAGATAAGGCTTAAGACGGTTTATGGATTCCGTATCAAGTACGGAATGACATAATGCTTAAAAAGAGAGTGATAAAGTTGGCTGAATATCCGCAATTACGCTTACGCCGCCTTCGCCGCAGCCCGGCGCTGCGGGCCCTGGTCCGCGAAAACCGCGTCGACGCGGGCGACCTGATTTATCCGTTGTTTATCGAAGAAGGAAAGAATATTAAACGGGAAATAGCCTCGATGCCGGGCGTTTTCCGTTTTTCTCCCGACAGATTACCCGGCGAGATCGAGGATATCGCCAAACTCAAAATTCCGGCCGTTCTCCTTTTCGGCATCCCGAAGGAAAAGGACGAGACCGGTTCGTCGGCTTATAAGGCTAAAGGCATCGTTCAGCAGGCAATAAAAGCGATAAAAAAGACCGTTCCTGAGCTTCTGGTGATCACCGATGTCTGTCTGTGCGAATATACCAGCCACGGACATTGCGGTGTGGTTTGCGACGGGCAAGTTGATAACGACCGGACGCTGCCGCTTTTGGCGAAAATGGCGCTGTCGCACGTCGAAGCCGGTGCGGACATCGTCGCTCCTTCCGACATGATGGACGGCCGCGTGTTGGCGATCCGCCAGGAACTGGATGAAGCCGGACACGTGGAGACGCCCATTCTTTCCTACGCCGCCAAGTATTCCTCCGGTTTTTACGGGCCTTTCCGCAGCGCGGCGGATTCAGCTCCGCAGTTTGGCGACCGCCGCTCCTACCAGATGGACCCGGCCAACGTTCGCGAGGCACTGCGGGAGGTTGAAGCGGATATCGTTGAAGGGGCAGATATTGTAATGGTCAAGCCGGCGCTTTCCTATCTGGACGTCATACGTGAGGTCAGAAACACGTTCGATTATCCCCTCGCTGCCTACAATGTCAGCGGCGAGTATTCCATGGTGAAGGCCGCCGCGAAACAGGGCTGGCTGGATGAAAAAAATGTTGTCATGGAAATCCTCACTTCTATCAAACGGGCCGGGGCGGACATTATCCTGACCTACCACGCCAAAGACGCGGCGAGGTGGTTGAAAGAAGGATAAGAGCCCTGGCACTAATTGTCATTACGAGGGCGAAGCCCGTGGTAATCTCACCAAATCTATATAAATTGGTGGCACAGGCATCCTTGCCTGTGCGAATGACCGAGATTATCGCCTCCCGGTTAGAATCGGGAAGCCCTTTGACCATTTCATGGCGAACGAAATATAATCTTGCGGAAAAACATTTTCGGCCATTTTCTCTCCCCATGCGGGAGAGGAAACTAGGATAGGATACTTATAGAGTAAAAAACTACGAACCAAGGAAAAACATGAAAAAATTCGATAAATCAAAGAAACTCTTTACCGAAGCACAGCGTTACCTACCCGG
>JAUSGV010000121.1 GCA_030648675.1 Dehalococcoidales bacterium | reverse complement strand
ATCAACTACCTGCTCGGCGGTATGTTCCGGGCATCCTACCGGCCGTTAAACGACAACATCATCAACGGCCGTATTCGGGGCGTTGCCGGAGTCGTCGGCTGCAATAATCCGAGGACCACTCACGACGCTGCCGACCTGATCATGGTTAAAGAACTGATAAAAAACGACGTCCTGGTGCTGCAGACAGGCTGTATGGCTATGGCTAGCGCCAAGGCCGGTCTCATGGTACCGGAAGCCGCCGAATTTGCCGGTGACGGCTTACGCTCCGTATGCGAGGCTGTCGGCATTCCGCCTGTCTTGCACGTTGGGGCTTGCATCGATAACTCCCGGATACTTATTGCCGCCACCGCTATGGTCAAGGAAGGCGGTCTTGGTGACGATATCAGCGACCTTCCGGTTGCCGGTGCCGCACCAGAATGGATGGCCGAAAAAGCGATTGCCATCGGTCAATATTTCGTTGCCTCCGGCGTATATACCGTTTTCGGCACTACCTTCCCTACTCTCGGCAGTAAGGAATCTAGCGAATTCCTGTTCAAAGACATGGAACAGATGTACGGAGGAATGTGGGCTTTCGAGAACGATCCGCTGAAAGCTGCTCATTTGATGATCGACCATATCGATAAAAAGCGAAAAGCTCTGGGCATAGATAAGTCCCGTGAAAGGATACTTTACGATATGGCGATGCGCCGCGATCTGGAGGCTGTATGATACGCCGCCCGTTAAAAACGATGGAAGGTTTAAGAGATGTCTAAGATAATCGCTTCGGCGGCAATCCAGGGGGGTTACAAGATATTCGGCCAGGCCGAAAAGAAGTGGCGTGAAGCCATGGACAAATGGGGGGCCAATCAACCGGTTGGTTTTCCCAATACCGCCTATTATCTGCCCATAATCTACGGCATCCTCGGAATGAAAGTGGAGCGGTTGGGCGATATGGAAGCCGTTTTGAAGAAATGTAAGACGATCATGCCGCCTCCGGTCAAAGAACTTCATCCGCTGCCGTATTTGGCTCCGGCGCTCGATGCCGGGATGGTGACGTTCTTCGCCGAAGAAATCATTGAAGCGATCCGCTACCTGGAAACACCGAATTTTTATCAAAAAGGGGAGGATGTCAGCGATCATAATATCTGGCTTGGAGCCGCCGACGACATTATCCTCAGGAAAAGGGGCGTAGAATTCGTCGACGGTACGGCGCCGGGTTTTGCCGCCATACTTGGGGCCGCACCGACAAAAGAGATCGCGGCGAAGATCGCCCAGGAACTGCAGCAAAAGAATCTGTACGTGTTTATGAGCGCCGAATATAACGGCAAACGCTTCGCGGAACAGCTCGTCGAAGCCGGTGTACAGATAGGTTGGCCTACTCGCCTGGTGCCGTTCGGACCGGACGTCAGTGCGACTGTTTTTGCCATGGGTTTCGCCACGAGGACGGCTATGTCGTTCGGAGGCATCGAGCCGGGCGATTACCGCAAGATTCTTATCTATAACAAGGACCGCGTATTTGCTTTCGCGTTACCGCTCGGTTTTGTTACCGATGAATGGTATGCCAATGCCGCCGGTGCCATTAACTGGGGGTTCCCGGTTATTGCCGATACGCCGATTCCGGAAATATTGCCCAGCGGCATAACCACTTACGAGCATGTCGTTTCTAATATCCCACATGAGAATATCGTTGCCAAAGCTGTAGAAGTTCGCGGTCTAAAGGTTAACGTGTCGGAAGTACCCGTCCCGGTAGCCTACGGTGCCGCCTTCGAAGGTGAGCGTGTCCGCGGCGAGGATATTTACCTTGAATGCGGCGGCGGCCGCACTCAAATGGTAGAATGGGTCACATCAAAGCGTATGGAAGAAGTAACCGACGGGAAGGTCGAAGTAATCGGGCCGGAAATCACCGATGTTCCCGCCAAATCCAAGCTTCCCATGGCTATCGTTATCGAAGTTGCCGGTCGTGAAATGCAGCCTGATTACGAACCGATCCTGGAACGGCAGGTGCATCACCTTATCAACTATGCCCAGGGCGTGATGCATATCGGCCAGCGGGACATTGCCTGGCTTCGCGTCAGCAACCAGGCCGTCGAGAAAGGTTTCCGTATCAATCACATCGGTGCCATTCTTCATGCCAAGCTGCATCAGGACTTTGGGCGTATCTTTGACAAGATGCAGGTAAAGATCTATACGAAGGCTGAGGACGTCAGCCGTATGGTCGAGGATGCCCGTGCCAACTATCGTATCAGGGATGCCCGTATCGAAGGAATGACGGACGAAACTACCGAAACGTATTATTCCTGTACCTTGTGCCAATCGTTCGCCCCAAGCCATGTTTGTGTTATCAGCCCGGAGCGCACCGGTCTCTGCGGTTCTTATAACTGGATGGACTGCAAGGCGGCATCCGAAATAAATCCGACCGGTCCGAACCAGCCGGTGCTCAAGGGTGAGGTCATCGACCCTAAGTTCGGGCGCTGGAAAGGGGTCGATGATTTTGTTAACAAAGCCTCGCGCGGCAAGGTAGACCATTATTATTTCTACAGCATCGTTAAGGATCCAATGACAACATGCGGATGCTGCGAATGTATTGCCGCGGTGCTGCCGATGTGCAACGGTATCATGACGGTCAATCGGGAGTATGCCGAACAGACTCCCTGCGGTATGAAATTCACGACGCTGGCTGGTACGATCGGCGGCGGTCTGAGCACGCCGGGATTCGTCGGCCACGGAAAATACAATGTCACGCAGAGGAAATATCTCATGGGCGACGGCGGTCTCCTGCGCATGGTCTGGATGCCCAAGCAGCTAAAAGAAGAAATCGGCAAACGTTTCGAAGTACGGGCTAAAGAATTGGGTGTACCCAATCTGATGGACATGATAGCCGACGAATCGATCGGCGTGACCGAAGATGCTATTTTGCCTTTCTTAACTGAAAAAGGACATCCGGCTCTGACTTTGCCGCCTATTCTGGAATAACCTGAACGTACTGCCGGGCATTATTTATTGCGTGATATAATATGTTCTTTGTGCTGACGTACCACGCTTTTTAGGGGGATTTTAGATGGCTCTTACAGGAATACAGATTTTCAAATTGCTGCCGAAGACGAATTGCGGCAAGTGCGGGGTACCGACCTGCCTTGCTTTCGCGATGAACCTTGCCGCGGGTAAAGCCGAGCTTGCAAAATGCCCTGATGTTTCAGAAGAAGCCAAAGCTCAATTAAAGGAAGCTTCCGCTCCGCCGATTCGACCTTTGACTATCGGCACAGGTGTGCGTGCTCTTAAGATTGGCGGCGAGACGGTTATGTTCCGTCACGAGAAGCGATTTGAAAATCCGCCCGGTCTGGCAGTTTTAGTTACGGACTCAATGAGCGAGGCCGATATTGATGGTAGATTGGCGAGAGCCAATCTGCTAAGGTATGAAAGAGTCGGCCTGACGCTCCGGCCGGAACTGATTGCGGTAAAGGATACTTCCGGTGCCGCGGCTAAATTCGCGGCATTGGTAAGTAAAGTCGCTAACGAGACCGACTGCGGTATTGTCCTGATGAGCAGTAATCCCGATAATTTAGCTGCTGCTATAAACGCGTGCACCGGGCGTAATCCGCTGTTGTATGCCGCTACCAAAGATAATTGGGAAAAGGTTGCGGCTCTTGGTAAAGCTAACTCGTGCCCTGTGGCGGTAAAAGGTTCCAGTATCGACGAAGTAGCCGACCTGACTGCCAAATTAAACCAGGCCGGGGTGAACGACCTCGTTATCGATACCGGTTCCCGTTCGCTCAAGCAGGCGTTCCAGGACCAGATAGTCACTCGTGCCTCGGCGTTGAACAAGAAGTTTCGTCCTTTGGGCTTCCCCACCATTGTTTTCCCTTGCGAAATGACCAAGGAACCCATGATGGAAGCTGTCTTCGCCTCGGTATTTATCGCCAAGTACGGCGGTATCATCGTTCTTTCCGACTTTCAGGGTGAAAGCCTTTTCCCGCTGCTGGTGGAGAGAATGAACATATATACCGACCCGCAGCGCCCGCTGGCAACTACCCAGGGTGTGTACGAGATCGGCAAACCTACAGAAGAATCTCCTGTACTGATAACAACGAATTTTTCCCTGACTTACTTTCTGGTAAGCGGATATATCGAGACCAGTAAAGTTCCCGCGTATCTACTCGTTATGGATACCGAAGGCCTTTCGGTGATGACCGCGTGGGCGGCAGGTAAATTTGTCGCTGATGCTATCGGGCCGTTCGTCAAGAAATCGGACGTCTGGAATAAGACGAAACATAAAAAATTGGTTATTCCTGGGTATGCCGCGGCGGAAAGCGGCGGTCTGGAAGAGGAATTAGCCGGTTGGGAGATCGTAGTTGGGCCTCGTGAAGGGGCATTGCTACCGGCATATTTGAAAACCTGGAAAGCTTAAGGGGGACACGATGATCCTTATTGGTGAAAATATCAATATAATGTCCAAAAGCCTTGGACCGGCGATGAAAGAGCGAAATCCCACGCCGATCCAGGAGATGGCTCTGGCCGAGATCGCCGCGGGTGTGGATTACCTCGACCTGAATATCGGCCCGGCGCGGCGCGACGGCGACAAGCTCATGGAATGGATCGTCAACGTCGTCCAGGAAGTTACCGATAAGCCGCTTTCACTCGATACGACGAATCCGGTGGCCATGGAGGCGGGGCTCAAAGTATGCAAGAGCAAAGCATTGATCAATTCTATATCTTTGCAGCCGGCCCGCCTGGAAAGCGAACTGCCGCTCGTAAAGAAATACAATGCCTCGATGATCGGCCTTTTGTGGGGTGCCGAAGGCATGCCCAGAGATGCCAACGAGCGCTGTGCCATGGCGGTCGAAATCGTTTACAGAGCCAACGAGTGGGGAATACCGAACGAGGACATCTGGATCGACCCGATTGTCAGTCCCGTGTCGGTCGAGATTAACCAGGTGAAGGCGTGCATCGAATTCATGAGCATGCTGTCCGAGATCGCACTAGGATGCAAATCAGTGGTCGGTTTGTCTAACATTTCCAACGGCGCCCCCGGCCATCTCCGCCCCTATCTAAACCGGGCTTACCTGTTGATGCTGATGAAGCACGGATTGCACTCAGCTATTTCCGATGCATTCGATGCCGAATTGATAAATGTAGCCAAAGGCGGCATGCCGGAAATTAGTAAACTGGTGTGGGGCATGATGGATGGAGAACAGCCCGATTTTGCATCGCTCACTCCCAAGGAACTGGAGTATGCCAAGACGGTCAGGGTGCTTACCGGCCAATCGCTTTATTCGCACTCGTGGCTTGAGATATAGTCCGTCCTCATCCGCGCCGGCGCCGCAATTGAATACCCTGTCCGTTCCAGTCAGGTGAATCCGTCATGGAAGATACGAATTTGACTTTGCCGTCCGCTGGTAAACCTGTGCCTGCGGTTAATCAGGCTTATCAGATGGCCAGCGAAAAGTTGTCGCAGATAGATGATATTCTTGAGCTGTGTCGCAAAAGCGGGGCAAAATGCAACAACGCCGGGGCCTCCAAATCGGTAGTCGTAGAATATCTTCACCAGCCGTACGTTGTATCACTGCGCGATGCTGAAATATCTTCCGACGGGAACGCAGCTGTTCTGCCTATTAGAGAGAAGTTGCTGATCCTTCACTACCTGCTTTCGGCAAAAGGTTCGCCGCCCTCTGGGAAGCTTATTACTTTTCAGGAATTACCGGAAGGACACGTTTACTATCCCACGTTTCTGAAAAGATCGGTACAACCCCTGGTATCGAACTTTGGTTCTGAACCCCGGCTTTTATTGCAGCCGGCAGAGAAGTTAGGCGCCAAAGCCGTTGAGTTAGGCGATGCGTCCGTTGCGATCACCGCCTTTCCCCGTGTGCCTGTAATCATTGTCCTTTGGAAAGGTGATGAAGAATTCGAGGCCGGGGGAAGTATCCTTTTCGATGCCGGTATATCGGATTATCTGCCGACCGAAGACATTACCATACTTTGCGAAACGATATCGTGGAA
>JAUSGV010000111.1 GCA_030648675.1 Dehalococcoidales bacterium | reverse complement strand
GGGGTTTTGCCATCTGTGATCACGGCGAAATCTGGCAGATAGCCATCGTGATCCAGGAGCATATGGAGCTTAATGGCGCCTTTGGTCTGACGAAAGTCGGCCCAGGGGAAAAGACTCAGACAAAGGTCGATGGTGGTGGAGTCGAGGCTGAGCAATTTGTTTTTGAAGCGAAACCTTCTCTTTTTGCCCGGATTTTCGTTACGGCAAAGATCACGCAGATGAAAGAAGGTGTTCTGGTAAAGCTGCCAGGGACGGTGGGCATTCGCATAGGACAGTGTGCTCTTGGCGGGGGCGGCACGCAATCCCAGATGACTGAGTTTACCGCAGGTGACAGCCAAGCCATCACTGATTTCCCGCAGGCTCTTAGCCTGGGCTAGCTGACAAAAAAGCATCGCGACACATTGGTCCCAAGAGGAGAAGCCCTTGGCATGGCTTTCCGCCCCGCATTCATAGACAAGCCGCAAAAATGAAACCCGTGGTATGACCTGAAGTATCAGGGCGAACAGACTTGTGGTAAATTTCATAGCTGAGACTCCTTAGGAGTATTTTGGTGATTGGTTGTGCTTTCACCATACTACTTCGCGGAGTCTCTTCTCTACTATCCGCTCTGGAGACCTATTTTGGACAAGAGTGATGTATTATAGCAAATCGCCGGACGGCGAATCAAATCGCCAGGCGCAAAACGAAAGGGGGATGGCCGCAAAACGATCCATCCCCCTTGACAAATGGTAACCTGATGGCAAAAACATGCTAGGCCTTGGCGACTTTTAGCGGTCGGGTATGTATCCCGCACTCACCGCCGCACTTACTGGTACCGATCCACCGGCCTGCCCGCTCGTTAGCCCCGCTGGAAATGCTGGTGCAGGGCGCACATCCCAGAGAGCGATATCCCAGGGCGTAAAGCGAATTTACCGGTACCTGATTTATGGCGAGATATTGCCAGACTTCCCGTTCGTGCCAGAGCAAGATCGGGTTCAGCTTGATCAAACCTTTATCGCGTTCCTCTACTTCTCTGTAATCGGTACGGGTACGACCTTCGGTACACCTTAGACCGGTTACCCAGCAATCCACGCCCATCTCTTCGATAGCCTGCTGCACCGGTTTCACCTTCAAGAGATTGCAGCACAGGTCGGGAGCGACGCGGTATAAATCTTTTTCGGGCAATGGGTCGTCGTTCTTATAAATCTTAAGTTCGGGGTAGCGAGCCACCTGCTTCTTCATAAACTTGACCGTCTCCGCCGGCTTGAACCTGGTGGTAATAATGAACCCGCGAGCTTTCGGGGCAACGCGTTTTACCAGATGCCATACGGCGACTGAGTCTTTCCCCAGACTATTTGCCGCCACCATGCGGTCGCCGAACTCTTTAAAAGCTTCCTCAATCAAGGAAAGCGAGCGGTCTACTTTTTGTGCGAAGTTGAGCTCTTCAACCAGCCGTTTTAACTCTTCTCCTGATGGATTTCCCCTCACGTTATTGTTACCCTCCTGTTATTTTAACGAGTTGCTAATTTAAAGCAAGACCGAAGATACCGTACCAACGTTCGAAGCGATGAGCAAAGCTCCGATTGAGAAAGTTAAAGCCCTAGGGGGCAGACTGCGGCAAATGTAGGCCGCCAAAGGTGCGGCAAGCGCAGCCCCAACAACCAGTGCCAGCACGAGAGCGACAGGGAATTCGCCCGGCCCCTGCCGGAATAATATGGTTGTTACAACAGCAGCCGCAACGAATACCTCAGCCATATTGGCTGTTCCTACAGCATACCGCGGCTGGTCTTTCTCGATAAACATCATACCAGAAGTTGCTATCGGGCCGTACGCCCCGCTCAATCCGTTCACCAGAGCGGCGACAAAACCGAGAGCTCCAATCTTGTTTAACGCATGATGCTTTGCTTGAACGGTTAACCACTGCCAATCCCGCCTCTGGGCAGGGCAACCAAGGCATTTTTTGTCCCAGGCACGAACCGCGCAAGGCACACGCCACCGTAATGAGCGCCAAATCAAAAGACCACCGGCGATCAACAAAAGACCGCTTACCCAGGGACGGGCAACTTCAGGCGGTATCGATGTCAATAAATAAGCACCCAGCACACCGCCAGCTATCCCGGAAAGGACGAGGGGCAGGAGCCAGTCGCGGCGGACATTACCAAATTTCCAATGAGAAAGTCCGGAGCTTAAACCGGTAAAAATTTTGGCGGTATTCACCACAGTAACGGCTACGGCAGGAGCCAGACCGGTGCCAATTAACAGCGAACTCGAAAACACCCCAAATCCCATCCCCAGGCTGCCATCTATTACCTGGCCTACAATGCCAATGATCCCAACGATGAGAATCGAACTGATTCCGGTCATGAGTTACCTCTGGCCAGATACGGCGAATCCTGCTTTTTTAAAGTTGACTAAATAAGTCGCCATAGTCAACAGTGTAACGCTAAAACATGGTCTTGTCAATGGGCTGTCCCACACCCCCGCTCCCATTATGCACGCCGCAGTTATTACGGCTATGGCGGCACCCAAATTAAAAAAACAGCGCGGCTAGCGTGGCCCAGTACCGCCGGTTAGTCCAATCTTCAAGGTAGCGGTCATGGATTTTCTCACCTTTTTAATGGTGAAATCTTCGATATCAATATAACAACCGACGTATTGACAAGCTTGCGGATAGAACACTAGAATTTCTCCAACATTACCAAGGGGAAACGAATTGCCTTTACCCGAATCAATCTCGAAATGCATCGGTCAAACTACCTCAACCGTTTATGAGGTGGAGAAAGGCTCGATTGCCCGGTTCGCCGAGGCAGTGGGCGACCCTAATCCCCTGTATTGGGATGAGGAATACGCCGCGAAGTCCCACTACGGCTCAATTATCGCTCCCCCTGGATTCTTCGGTTGGCCGGTGAAGCTCGGGGTAGAGCTGCCGAACGACCTCATAGCGCTTGTTACCAGCCTTGCCGAAGCCGGCTACGGCCGTATTCTCGACGGCGGTATCGAATGGGAATTCTTCAAACCCATTATGGCCGGGGATAAATTAACCGTAAAGACGACGATCAGAAATATCATGGAGCGAAGCGGGAAAACCGGTAAGGCGGTCTTTCTGTTTCGGGACATCACCTATTTCGATCAAAGCGGCGACATCGTAGCTACATCTCGCCAAACGACCATTCATCCGCAGAATAGTTAATTGTTTTTGTTTCTCTCCCCTTGGGAGAGATGAAAGTGAGGGGTAACCCAATTTGACCACCCAACTTTATTGGGAAGATATTGAAATAGGGACCGAACTGCCGACCTTACTCAAGGTGGCGACGACTCGTATGCTTGTCCAGTGGGCCGGAGCGTCGGGCGACTTCGTGCCGCTGCACTATGATGATGCCTTTGCGAAAGCCCAGGGGTTCCCCGTCGTTATTGTCCACGGCGCCTTGAAGCGGCAGTGGCTGGTTCAGCTTGTCACTGACTGGATCGGCGGCATGGGCACATTAAAAAAATTCTCCTGCCAGTACCGGACCGCCGATTACCCGCGGCCGATGAAGACTCTGACCGAGCCGCAGGACGGTGACACATGGTTGTGTAAAGGTAAGGTTACGAAAAAATATATGCAGGACACCACCCATTTTGCCGAATGCGACGTCTGGGTTGAAAACGGCAAAGGTGAAACAACCGTTCAGGGCAAGGTGTCGGTTATTTTGCCGTCGCGAAGTTGAAAATTCGTTTATCGTGTACAATGGGATGTCTGACTAACCGGCCACTTGGTTAACAGGAGGAACGTATATGGCCTATCTTCCGCTCATAACCTGTATCGTCGCGTTTATTTTTGCGGTTACCGTCTTAGACCAGTATTTTGCCCGGCGCAAAGCCTTCCAGCTTCTTTGGGCGATCGGTCTGTTCATGTATTCTATCGCCGCTTTCACTGAATTTTACTCCGGCGTTTTCGGCATTACTGATCTGATGCTGCGTTTGTGGTATTTGATCGGTGCAATACTGGTTGCGGCCTACATGGGTATGGGTACGATCTATCTCCTGATGCGTCGTCGTGCGGCAAACATTATCATGTCGATACTTGGTCTGGCTTCCGTGTGGGCGGCTATTCGCGTCTTTACGGTAAACATCGATATCACCGGGCTGGATCATCTCACCGGCATCGGCGTCATGCCCATTGATATTCGTGCTATCCTGGCCGCGACCTTCAACACCTTCGGGACTTTTGCCCTCGTCGGCGGTGCCGCCTACAGCGCCTGGGTATTCTGGAGAAAACGCATCTTACCTCAACGGGTGGTATCGAACGTCTTGATCGCCATCGGCGCGTTGCTGCCGGCGTTGGGGGGTACCCACCTCACTTTCGTGGGTAACCTGAACGTGCTCTTTATCTTTGAACTTCTGGGTGTAATCGTTATGTTCATCGGCTTCCTCCGCACGAAGGAGGTATTCGGTTTTTTCCGCTTCCCCTTGATTCACGGTTTCAAAAAGATCGAAGAAAAACCCGCCGGGCAATAGAAAAATCAGGGCATTGTCCAGGGCTTGTCTATGGAGACGTTATTGCCACTCACATCGTCTTCCCGGAGGAGTGGGGATAACTGATCTTCGAGACGACGAAGAATCCGGAGTTGTGCCGCACTCTTTAGCTTTATTGTGCTTTCCGTAGCAACTCATACCCCTGCGCTTCCCACGCGTACATCCCGCCGGTGAGATTATAGACATTAGTGTAGCCCAGCCCTGCCAGGGTACCAGCAGCTTCGGTACTCATTGATCCTGAACGGCAATAGACAACGATCTTGGCGTTCCTTTCCTTTGGTAATTGAGCCGGATTTTCCTGGATTTTGTCATAAGGAATAAAAAGGTCCGTCTGGGCGATCTCTGCATAGTAAGGGATGTGGACGTTCACCAAAACGAAATCTTTGTTTGCCAGCATTGAGTTAAGCTGCGACGGAGAAATATTAGTGTAATTACCGGTGCTGGCAGGAATCTGCGCAGGTTGTGGATTTGAGCCGCTCGAACATGCGGTCGAAGCGCTGACCGCAGCCAGTAGAACCGCGAAAAACAAAGAAATTTGTTTCATCCCCTCCGCCCCTTTTTGATAATTTTACATCAACGCGTCGCCCATATCACTTTTACGGCTCTTTATTTTCTTTCAGTCCCGGGGGCATATTGCCGAAATACACTTTGGTATGCGGCCAGGGAATCTCGATGCCTTCTTTGTCGAACGCCTTCTTTAATCTGAGGCGTAGTTCGCCCGCGACGTCCCACTGTCTCGCGGGTTTTGTCTCACCCATTATTTTTATGTCGATCCCTGAGTCGCCCAGTTTATCTACCCTGAGGGCTTTAGGTGGTGAGATAACGGCTGATCTCCAAGCTGGATCTTCCGCCAGTTCCTTCCCTACCTGGTTTATCACTGCCATCGCTTTTTCCAGGTCTGTGTCATAAGCTACAGAGATATTGAGATTGACCCTTGCCCAACGCTTTGTGTAATTGCTGGCGATACGAATTTCACCGTTGGGAACTACATGGGTTACGCCGTCAAGATTTCGCAGAATTGTTCTTCTCAAATTAATTTCTTCGACAGTGCCGTCTACGTCGGCGATTTTTACCCAATCGCCCTT